>CANJSR010000415.1 GCA_947476855.1 Acetobacteraceae bacterium | reverse complement strand
GTGGCCGGGTCACGCCCGGCCATGACGGAGAGACGCGAAGCTGCTCTGAGTCGCCGAGCACGCTGACAGCCTGGGAGCCGATCCCGGCCATGACGGGAGAGGCAGTCAAGACTCATCCTCCCGGTGCCGGCGCCGGGTCAGGCCCAGCAGCATGCCCATGCCGATGGCGACCGCCAGCACGGACGACCCACCATAGGACACGAAGGGCAGCGTCATCCCCTTGGTCGGGATCAGCTTCAGGGTCGAGGCCATGTTGATGAAGGCCTGCAATCCGAAGCCGGTGACCAGGCCGGAGCAGGCCAGCACGACGAAGGGATCGTGCTCCCGCAGCAGACGCAGCAGGCCGCGCATCACGATGAACGCGAAGATCAGCAGGATCACCAGGCAGATGACCATCCCGAACTCCTCGCCCACGACGGCGAAGATGAAGTCGGCGTGGGCATCGGGCAGGGAGTCCTTGACCCGTCCCTCGCCAGGCCCGCGTCCCATCAGGCCGCCATTGCCGAAGGCCTCCAGCGCGGTGCGGACCTGGTAGTCGTCGCCCTCCCCGTACCAGAACCGGTCCACGCGGCTGCGGACATGCGGGAAGAAGGAATACGCGAACACCGCGACCCCGCCGACCACGGCCGAGGCCGCCCCGACCAGCACGACATGCAGGCCGTTGACGAAAAGCTGGGCCAGGAAGACGGCGACGATGACGCCCATCATCCCGATATCCGGTTGCAGCTTCAGCAGACCGACGATCAGGCCGAAGACGGCGAAGGCGATCAGCATCCCGGGGAAGCGGGCGGTGCGGCGCCCCTCGGCGATCAGCCAGCCGGCGGCGACGGCGAAGAAGGGCTTCAGGAACTCGGACGGCTGCAAGGAAATCAACGGCAGGGTGATCCAGCGGCGGGCGCCCTTGATCTCGGTGCCGATCACCATGGTCGCCGCGGTCATGACCAGCGCGGCCAGGCAGCCGACGATGGCCAGGCGCTTGATCGAGCGTGGCGTCAGCAGGGAGACGCCGACAACGACTCCGCCGGCCAGCGCCAGGAAGACCACCTGCTTGAAGATGAACATCTCCCGGTTGGTGCCGATGCGTTCGGCCACCGCCGGGGTCGCGGCGAGCATCATGATGTAGCCGACGCCGATCAGCGTGCCGATGGCACCCAGGGTCCAGCGGTCGACGGTCCACCACCAGCGGCCCAGCAGGGAGTTGTCGGCGCGGTCGAACGTGGCCATCAGGCGCCTCCCGTCAGGGCGCGGGCGAGTGCCGCAAAGCGGTCGCCGCGCTGGTCGAATCCGGTGAACTGGTCCCAGCTCGCGCAGGCGGGGGAGAGCAGGACGACATTGGCCCCATGCGCGCGGGCGGCGGCGAGGGCGGCGGGGACCGCGGCCTCCAGCGTGCCGACCGTTTCATGCGGCGCGCCGTGGGCGGACAGCGTGGCGGCGAGAATCGGGGCGTCCTTCCCGATCAGCAGGGTCTGGGCGATTCGCGGGAAGTATTCGTTCAGCGACTCGATGCCGCCTTCCTTCGATTCGCCGCCGGCGATCCAGATGATTCGCTCGTGGCAGCCCAGCGCACGGGCTGTCGAGTCGGCGTTGGTCGCCTTGCTGTCATTGATGAAGGCGATGCCGTCGATGGTGGCCACCAGTTGCTGGCGATGCGGCAGGCCGGGATAGGTGCGGATGCCGGCGACGATCGCATCCCGCGCCACGCCGAGGAACGCGCACACGGAAACGGCGGCGGCGGCGTTCTGCGCGTTATGGGCACCGGGCAGGGTGGGGGCCTCCCGCAGGTCCATGACCGCGCCGGCCGCATCCCGCAGGATCGGGCCATCGCCCCAGACATCGGCTGCCTGGAAGCCCGAGATGGTGACGCGGCGGGCCTGGGAGCCGGAGCCGGCCAGCGCGCGTGCCGGCCATTCGTCGTCGATGCCGATCACGGCCAGGTCTTCCGGGCGCTGGCGATGGAACACGGCCGCCTTTGCGAGCGCATAGCCGGCCATGTCGCCATGCCGGTCCAGATGGTCGGGCGACAGGTTCAGCATCACGGCGGCGTCGAACACCAGCGTGTCCAGCCGTTCGAGCATGTAGGACGACATTTCCAGCACGTAGACGCCGTCATCGGGCAGCAGCGGCAGGGACAGCGCGGCGGTGCCCAGGTTGGCACCGGCCGCCATGGGCACGCCGGCTGTCTCCAGCACATGGGCAATCAGGGCGGTGGTCGTGGATTTGCCGTTCGTGCCGGTAATCCCGACGAAGCGGGGCTTGGAGCCGGCGGCGCGCACCGCCTGGAACAGCAGCTCCGAGTCGGTCCAGATCGGCACGCCGGAGGCCGCCGCGCGCACCGCGATCGGATGCGCCTTCAGCCCGCGATGATGGATGCCGGGGGACAGGATGATCGCGTCCACCTCCAGCCCGCCGCCGCGCAGGTCCTGGATGGTCAGGCCGGTCGCGGCCTCCCGCGCTTTCTCGTTGTCGTCCCACACCACGACCTCGGCGCCCATGGCGACCAGGGCACGGGCCGCGGGCAGGCCGGCGCGCCCGAGGCCGACGACCGCGAAGCGCCTGTCGGCGAACAGATCGGGCGGGAAAGGGCTCATCGGATCTTCAAGGTCGCCAGACCGACCAGCGCGAGGATCATGGAGACGATCCAGAAGCGGATCACGATCGTCGGTTCGGCCCAGCCCTTCTTCTCAAAGTGATGGTGCAAAGGCGCCATCAGGAAGACGCGGTTGCCGGTCCGCTTGAACCAGAAGACCTGGATGATGACGGAGACGGTCTCCACCACGAACAGCCCGCCGACGATCACCAGCACGAGTTCATGCTTGGTCGCCATCGCGACCGCGCCCAGGGCGCCGCCGAGTGACAGGCTGCCGATATCGCCCATGAACACGGCGGCGGGCGGGGCGTTGAACCACAGGAATCCCATGCCGGCGCCGATCAGGGCGGAGCAGAAGACCGTCAGCTCCCCCACCCCCGCGACGGGATGCAGTTGCAGGTAGTCGGCGAAGATGCGGTTGCCGACCAGGTAGGCGATCAGGGCGAAGACGCCGGCGCAGATGATCGTCGGCACGATCGCCAGCCCGTCCAGCCCGTCGGTCAGGTTCACCGCGTTGGACGCGCCCATCATCACCAGCATGCCGATGAAGGGGAAGAACCAGCCGAACTGGATCGCCGCCTCCTTGAAGATCGGGAAGGTCAGGGTGGTGCCAAGCGCGTTGCGGGAAAGCTGGACGATCCAGACGGCCGCGATGAAGCCGATCACCGCCTGGACGATCAGTTTCACGCGTCCGGGCACGCCCTTGGAACTGCGCTTGGTGACCTTGAGGTAGTCATCAGCGAAGCCGAGCACGCCATAGCCCAGGGTCACGAACAGCACGGCCCAGACATAGCCGTTCCGCAGATCGGCCCAGAGCAGGGTGGAGATCGTGAGCGCCAGCAGGATCAGCAGCCCGCCCATCGTGGGCGTGCCCTTCTTGGTGACCAGGTGGCTTTCCGGCCCGTCCTCGCGGATCGGCTGGCCGTGCTTCTGCACCTTGCGCAGCCAGCGGATCATCATCGGGCCAAGCCAGAAGCACACGATCAGCGCCGTGATGCAGGCCGCGGCCGACCGGAACGTGATGTAGCGGACGAGGTTGAACAGGATGAACTCGTCGGCCCAGGGGCGGAGCAGAGTGGTGAGCATCAGGCCGCTCCGGAGGTCGGGGAAGGAAGGGTGGTCAGGGCGTCGATGGCGTCGACGATGGGTTTCATGCGGGTGCCGAGGCTGCCCTTCACGAGGATGGCGTCCCCCGGGGCCAGCGTGGCGGCGACCATGGCGGCGAGGTCGGTGGAGACCTCGGCATGCGCGGCGCGCAGGTCGGCGGGGATCGCGTCGTGCAGGCCCCGCATCAGGGGGCCGCAGGTGAACACGAGATCGGCGGAGCGGATGACGTCGGGCGCGAGGCCGGCATGTTCGGCCGGTCCCTCGTCGCCGAGTTCCCGCATGTCGCCCAGTACGGCGATGCGGCGGGTGGCGGGTTGCAAGCGCAGGACTTCCAGCGCCGCGCGCATGGACGCGGCGTTGCCGTTGTAGCTCTCGTCCAGCAGCAGGGCGGTGCCGGCGGGCAGGTCGATGCGGCGGCGCGCGCCGCGGCCCGACAGCGGGGAAAAGGCTTCCAGTGCCAGGGCGGCCTGTCCGGCGATTGTGGCGCGATCCGCCCCGGCCAGCGCGGTCGTGGTCGCCGCCCGGGCCGCCAGGGCATTCATCGCCATGTGCCGGCCCGGTGCGTTCAGGCGGAAGGCCAGGGGCTTTCCGGCGATCTCGGCCTCGATCAGGGAGCCGTCGGCATCCTGATCCAGCGCGACCAGCCGCACATCCGCCCCCTGGGCGGCTCCGTCGGAGGCACCGAAGGTCACGACCCGGTGGGCGCCGGCGGCGACGCGCAGGCGGGGGTAAAGGGCGTTGTCGAT
>CANJSR010000414.1 GCA_947476855.1 Acetobacteraceae bacterium | reverse complement strand
GCGATGCCCGCCCCTGCCCTACGCGGCAACCGCCTGGGACAGCCGTTCCACCAGCGTGTGCAGCACCGTCCGGGTCGCGTCGTCCGGCTCGAACTTCAGGCGTGCGGCGTCCCCGTCCAGCGCGATCACCCGGAAGGGAAGCGGGCTCGCCAGCCCGGCCATGCGGAGCGTGCCGGCCAGGCCGGCCTCGGCGTCGGTCAGCCCGACCAGACGCGCGCCGCCCACCGAGATATCCACCACCCGCGCCATCCGAACCCCCTTCCCCGCAAGGTCCGCCTGGCACGGCAGGTCGGCCTCGATGCGCGCCATCCGCCGCCGATCCACCTCCGCCGTCGAAGTCCTCACCGTCTGCACAACCGCTCGGCGTAGATCCGAGATGGCGCCATCCAGGACGCGCGTGGAGTCCAGCACGTCCTCGGCATAGCGTCCGGCCTGATCGGCCTCGTTCGAAACATCGGCGTTGCGGCTGTTCATCTCATTCACCGCGCTGGCGGTTTCGGTCACGTTGCGGGCGATCTCGGCGGTCGCCGCGCCCTGCTCCTCCACCGCCGCGGCGATCGAACCGGCGATGGCGTTGACCTGCCCGATCGTCGACTCGATGCGCGACACCGCTGTCACGGCCTCGGCCGTGGCGAGGCGGACCTCGGCGATATGACGGGTGATCTCCTCGGTTGAGCGGGCGGTCTGGCTGGCGAGTTGCTTGACCTCGCTTGCCACCACCGCGAATCCCTTGCCGGCCTCTCCGGCGCGCGCCGCCTCGATCGTCGCGTTCAGCGCCAGCAGGTTGGTCTTGGCGGCGATGGCGCCGATCATGTCGGCCACGTCACCGATCCGCGCCACACGGTCATTCAGGGTTTCGATCGTCGCCCGGGTTTCGGTTCCCGCCGCGACCGCCTGGCCGACCACGGTGGTCGACTGGGTGACCTGGCTGCTGATCTCCCGGATCGAGGCCGACAGTTCCTCGGCCGCGCTCGCCACCGTCTGGGCATTGCCGAGCGCGAGGGCGGCGGCGCCGGCGGCGCCTCGGGCGGCATTGCCGGTGCGTTCGGCGAGCGATCGCATCTCCCCCGCCGTTGTGGTCATCGCGGCGGTGCGTTCGCCGATCGCGCGCACCGCGGCGCCGGCATCCGTCTCGATCCTGTCGGCCATGGCAGTCAGGGCGGCGCGCTTGTCGGCTTCGGCCTGGTCCCGCAGGGCCGCCTGCTCCTGGCGCAGGAGTTCGGTGGCGATCAGGCTGTCCTTGAAGCCCTGCACGGCCAGGACCATCGTCCCAATCTCATCCCGGCGGCTGTCGGTGGGGACCGGCACGTCGAGCCTGCCGGCGACCAGCGCCTCCATCACGCGGGTGACGCGGACGATCGGGCCGGCGATGCCGCGGCCGATGAGCCAGCACAGCAGGACGACGACCGCAATGATGACGAGCACCAGGTCGTAGACGGTGCGATGGACCGAATCATGCAAGTCCGTGGCTTCCCGCGCGGCGGCGGCTGCCTGGGCGCTGAAGGTCTGGTCGAGTTCCTCAAGCAGCAGCCGCACTTCCTGATAGGCCGCGATCATCGCCTTTTCGGCGACCTTTTCCGCCAGCGTCCCCTCCATCAGGCGCGCGAAGGCGTCCTAGTAAAGGGTCATGTTGGACATCAGGTCGGCGCGGACGGACCCGGTCACGTTCGCGGCGTCCAGCGCGGTCACGAACTCGGGCAGGCGGGCCGGCACCTCGGCGCCGTACCGCGTGTCATCGCGGGCGAGGAAGTCCTTTTCGTGCCGGCGCATCATCAGCATGGCGATCTGCGCGTTGGGCACATCCACGGTCTTCAGGATGGTCTCCACGGCGTGAACGGCTTTGTAGAATTGCCCCCGCAGGCCGTCGGTCAAGGTCAATCCGGTGGTCCGGGCCGACTTTACCAGCGCGTCGAAGGCCGTGCCGTAGCGGGTGATGCCGCCGGCGATCTGGTCCACCCGGGCGCGCAGTTCCGGCTGACTGACGGTCCGGGCCAGAAGATCGGCGAGGTCGTGGTGCACGGCGGTCATGGCCTTGGCATGCCCGGCTATGCTTGGTTCGTTGCGGCGCAGGATGAAGTTCTTCTCGTGCCGCCGAGCCTCCAGGAGCTGGAGATGGACATCGTGCTGGATCTCGTTGGATTGCCTGGCCGCGGAGACGATGGATTCGGCGTGCTCGATTCGTGCGTCACCCCAGGCGTTGAGGACGACGACGCAGAGCACCCCCAGCACGCCGACGAAGCCGAGAGCGGCGATTTGGCAGCCAATCCGGCATCGCGCCAGCAGAGCACCCATGGTTGACCTCCGGTCCCTCTACGAGGCGCGCATGGTGGCAGCCACTCCCTAACGGTTGGTTAATCTCGATGGCTATTTTCAATCAGGGCGACCGGCGGGGAGGCCATTCGTGCGGTCAGGTTCTTTGGCAAGCATGGCAAACCATGCGCGATTTGTGTTATTCCCCGACTGACCAGACAGCACGGGAGCCAGTGCGATGAACGTGTCCATAGGCGAGCGCTGGGAGGACTTTGTTGAACGCGCGGTCAAGGGCGGACGGTACGCCTCGGCCAGCGAGGTCGTGCGGGAAGGGCTGCGCCTGGTCGAGGAACGCGAAACCCGGTTGCAGGCCCTGCGGGAGACCTTGGCCGCCTCGATTGCCGCCGGTGGCCAGAACACCGAGGACGAATTGACCCGCGCGCTGGACGCCAAGGAAGCGGAGCTTGCGCGGGCTGGATATTGAATGCGGCGGCTCGTCCTCCTGGACTCCGCGGTCGGCGACTTCGCCTCCATCCTTGAATACATCACCCATCAGAGCGGGAGCCGCGCCACGGCTCGTCGGTTCGTTGACCGGTTGGTTGGCCAGTGCCGGAAGATGGCGTCGCTGCCGGGCACGCTGGGGCGGCCGAGGCCGGAATTGCTGGCCGAGATCCGCAGCTTTCCCTTCCAGGGCTACATCATCTTCTTCCGCTATGTCGGGGAGACGTTGGAGATCGTGAACGTGCTCGCAGGCCATCGGGACATTGATGCCCATTTTCACGACCCATCGATCTAGGCGGGATCACTGGGTTTCCCCCCACCTTGTCCCCCGCGCCGGCACGCCCAATAGTCCGCCCAACCAGAACGGGAGGGACCCCAGCCATGATGCCCCCAGAATATGACGTCACCGGGAAGGTCGTGCTCATCACCGGCGCGGGCCGGGGGATCGGCAAGGGGATTGCCCAGGTCCTCGCGCAGGCGGGGGCGGATATCGCGCTGAACGCGCTCACGCCCCGTTATGTCACGCCGCTCGCCGCCGAGATCGCCGCCGTGTCCGGACGGCGCGTCATTCCCGTCATCGCCGATGTCACCCAGCCAGACTCCGCCCAGCGCGCGGTGGATGAGACGCTGGCCGCCTTCGGGCGCATCGATGTGCTGGTGAACGCGCTGGGGGATTCCATCCGCAAGCCCTTGGTGGCGCTGCCGGACCAGCCCGATCCGCCGGCGGCGTCCGACGACGAACTGCGCTTCATCCTCGACATCAACCTGACCGAGGCCCTGTTGATGACCCGCGCCGTCGGGCCGCACATGCTGGCTCGGCGTTCGGGGAAGGTGATCAGCATCGCCTCCTGGACCGGGCATGCCGGGGGCAAGGACCTGGTGCTCTATACCGCCGCCAAGGCTGCTCTGGTGGGCTTCACCCGGGCGCAGGCTCTGGAATGGGCGCCTTATGGCGTGCAGGTCAACGCGATCTCTCCCGGATTGTTCCCCGATCCCGTGACGTCCGGGGAAGAACGCACCCGCCAGACGCGGGAGCGGTCGAAGACCACCGTGCCGCTGCAACGGGCGGGGGAACTCCGGGAGGTTGGGTTGCTGGCGCTGTACCTGGCCTCGGCCGCGTCGGACTATATGACCGGGCAGACCATTCCGCTGGATGGCGGGCTCAGCCTGTAACGCGCAAGGACACACCACATGCTTTTTCTTGTCATCAGTGAGCCTCGGCCGGAACCGCCCAGCAGTGTCACCGCCTCCCGGCAGAAATACTGGGAATGGGTGGCGCCGTTGCGGGCGAGCGGCGAAGTCCGCTCGATCCACGCCAAGGTCGGGCGCGGGGCGGTGGCGCTGTTCGACGTGCCCTCGAACGAACAGTTGCACCGGCGGTTGAACGAATGGGCGGACATTATTCCCGCCAGGTTCGACGTGCATGCGCTGATCGATCCGGATGCCGCGCTGGCCTATCTGAACAAAGGCTAGGCTTGCTTTCCCCGCCCCCGGCCGATCATGCTGCCAGTCTTCCATACCAGCAGTCTCCCATACCAGGAGCACGTGCCATGCCGAGCTATGTGTTGCTTGCGAATTGGACGGACCAGGGGCTGAAGGCGATCCAGGATGGCGGTCGCCGCGTCGATGATGCCAAGAAGATGCTGGAGGACATGGGCGGGCGGTTCCAGTCGCTGTTCATGACCATGGGCCAGTTCGACATGGTCGGTGTCTACG
>CANJSR010000413.1 GCA_947476855.1 Acetobacteraceae bacterium | reverse complement strand
GTATTCGACGTATGAGGGCGGCTACGGCACCCCGGTCTGCGAGGCCAACCCCTCCGACCGCCAGAAGATCATCATCCTGGGCGGCGGTCCGAACCGGATCGGGCAGGGGATCGAGTTCGACTATTGCTGCGTCCACGCCGCCTATGCACTGCGGGAAGCCGGGTTCGAGACCATCATGGTCAACTGCAACCCGGAAACCGTTTCCACCGACTACGACACCTCCGACCGGCTGTATTTCGAACCGCTGACGGCCGAGGACGTCATCTCCCTGGTGCGCCGCGAACAGGACAACGGCACGCTTCTCGGCTGCATCGTCCAGTACGGCGGCCAGACGCCGCTCAAGCTGTCGCAGTCCCTCTCCAAGGCCGGCATCCCCATCTTGGGCACCAGCGCCGACGCCATCGACGTGGCCGAGGACCGGGAGCGTTTCCAGGCCCTGCTGCACAAGTTGGGCCTTCGCCAGCCCGAGAACGGCACCGCCCGGTCGGCCGAGGAAGCCGAGACCATCGCCGAACGCATTGGCTACCCCGTCGTCATCCGCCCCAGCTACGTCCTGGGCGGGCGGGCGATGGAGATCGTTTACGACCGCGCCGGCCTGCACCGCTACATGCGCGAGGCCGTCCGCGTGTCGGGCGACAATCCCGTCCTGATCGACCGCTATCTGAACGACGCGATCGAGGTCGATGTCGACTGCATCTGCGACGGCGACACCGTCTATGTCGCCGGCGTGATGGAGCATATCGAGGAAGCCGGCATCCATTCCGGCGACAGCGCCTGCTCGCTGCCGCCCTATACGCTCTCCCCCGCCACGATCACCGAGATAAAGGCGGAGACCGAAGCCATGGCGAAGGCGCTGGGCGTCGTCGGGCTGATGAACGTGCAGTACGCGATCAAGGACGAGACGATCTACGTGCTGGAAGTGAACCCCCGCGCCTCCCGCACCGTCCCCTTCGTCGCCAAGGCGACCGGCGTGCCGGTGGCCAAGATCGGTGCCCGCGTGATGGCGGGGGCAAAGCTCGCCACCGACTTCAACCTCGACGACCAGGCGATCGCGCCCCATGTCGCGGTCAAGGAAGCCGTCTTCCCCTTCGCCCGCTTCCCCGATGTCGACACGATCCTGGGGCCGGAGATGAAATCGACCGGGGAGGTCATGGGCCTAGACGCAAGCTTCGAGCGCGCCTTCGCGAAAGCCCAGCTCGGCGCCGGCGTGACCCTGCCGATGGCGGGGACGGCCTTCGTCTCGATCAAGGACGCCGACAAGAAGGGCCTGCCCGCCCTCGCGCGTCGTTTGACCGAGATGGGCTTCACCATCCTCGCGACCCGCGGCACCGCCGCGCGCATCCGCGACGCCGGCCTGCCGGTGACGGTGGTGAACAAGGTGCTGGAGGGTCGGCCGCATTGCGTCGACGCGATCAAGTCCGGGGAGGTGCAACTGGTGATCAACACCGCCTCCACCCCGCAATCGGTCGCCGACAGCTATGCGATCCGCCGCGGCGCGCTCACGCAGGGGGTGCCGCACTACACGACACTGGCCGGCGCGCGGGCCGCGGTGCACGCGATTGCGGCACTGAAGGCGGGAACGCTTGAAGTTGCGCCCCTGCAGTCCTACTTTCGTGGATCGTTCTGAGCCACCCGCCGGCCTGATGCTGGCTCGGGCGGCGCTATGGCGTCGCCGAACCCTGGATCGCCGTATCGTGCCTTGCCGTTTGTCCCTGTCGATCGAAGGACCTCGACGTGCAGAAGTTTCCGATGACCGCACCTGGCCTGCAGCGCCTGGAAGACGAGCTGCGCCTGCTCAAGTCCGTGGAGCGTCCGTCGATCATTCGGGCGATCGCGGAAGCGCGGTCGCACGGCGATCTTTCCGAGAACGCCGAGTACCATGCCGCGCGCGAACGCCAATCCTTCATCGAGGGCCGCATCCAGGAGCTGGAGGAGATCGTCTCCGGCGCCGAGGTGATCGATCCCGCCAGCCTGTCGGGCGACCATGTGAAGTTCGGCGCCCATGTCTGGCTGGTCGATGAGGAGACCGAGAAGGAATCCACCTACCAGATAGTCGGCGTGCACGAGGCCGACATCAAGGCGCAGCGCCTGTCTATCTCCTCGCCTTTGGCCAAGGCGCTGATCGGCAAGAAGGTCGGCGACACCGTCTCGGTGCCCGCGCCGGGAGGGGACCGAGCCTATGAGATTCTCGGGATCAAGTTCATCTAGGCGACCGCCATGGTCACGCTCGAGGACGTGCAGGCGGCATCCGACCGGATCGCCGGCCGCATCATCCGCACCCCGACCGTCGTCAGCGACTCCCTGTCGCGGCTGACCGGCGCCGAGGTTTTCCTCAAACTGGACAACCTCCAGGCCACCGGCGCGTTCAAGGAGCGTGGGGCCGCCAACCGCATGGCGCGCCTGAACGATCTGGAACGCGCCCGTGGCGTGATCGCCATGTCGGCTGGCAACCATGCCCAGGCTGTGGCGCGCCACGCGCAGCTTGCGCATGTGAAGGCGGTGATCGTCATGCCGCGATTCACCCCGGCGACCAAGGTCACCCGCACCCGGGCCTGGGGCGCGGAGGTCGTGCTGCATGGCGAAACGCTGGCCGAGGCGGCGTCGCACGCCGAAACCCTCGCCCAGCGTGACGGCCTGGTGTTCATCCATCCCTATGACGATCCGGACGTGATCGCGGGGCAGGGGACACTGGCGCTGGAAATGCTGGCCGATGTGCCCGACCTCGACGCCATCCTGATCCCGGTCGGCGGCGGCGGGCTGCTCGCGGGCTGCCTGATCGCGGCGATGGCGCTGCGCCCCGGAATCGCGGTCTACGGGGTGGAGGTCGAAACCTATGCCCCGATGGCGCAGCGGCTCGCCGGCCGCAGCGTGTCCGTCGGCGGCCCCACGATCGCCGAGGGCATCGCGGTACGTGATATCGGCGAAATCCCGTTCGAACTCGTGCGCCGGCGCGTGACCGACATCCTGCTGGTGCCGGAGCGCGCGATCGAGGAAGCGGTGGGCCTGCTGGTCGAAAGCGCGAAGACCGTGGCCGAGGGGGCTGGGGCCGCGGGCCTGTCGGCCCTGTTGACCTACCCCGAGCGGTTTCGCGGCAAGCGTGTGGGTGTCGCCGTCAGCGGCGGCAATATCGATGCCCGTATCCTGTCCAACGTCCTGTTGCGGAATTTGCTGCGCGATGGCCGCCTGTTGCGGTTGCATCTCCAGATCCCCGATCGCCCCGGCGTGCTCGCCGACATCGCCGGCAAGATCGGCGAAACCGGCGGCAATATCATCGAGGTATCGCACCAGCGCCTGTTCGCGGCCTCCTCGGTGCAGGCCGCGGAGCTTGAGGTCATGGTTGAGGCGCGCGATCCCGCCCATGCCGCGACGATCGTCGAAGGGCTGGAGACGGCCTATGTCGTCCGGCGCATCTAGGCCGAGCCTTGAGCGTGACCTTGGGCAATGATCAGGAATTGAGACGGCCGAAATTCGCCGCCGTTTTTGCTTGCCAAGCCACCGTCGAACGTGGCTTGCAGGATAAGCGGGAGCCAACCAAAAAACCCGGCGATGAAGACCGGTCCGTCAAACAATTGGTAACCATTTCGCGCGATATGTTCTCCACCACCCAGGATCACACGCAATGATCGCCGGCCCAGCCCATCTCAAGGCGCTAGAAGCGGAAAGTATCAGGATATTCCGAGAAATCGCGGCCCAGTCCGTGCGTCCGGTCATGCTCTACTCGATCGGCAAGGATTCCTCGGTCCTGCTGCACCTTGCCCGCAAGGCATTCTTTCCCGCGCGCCCGCCCTTCCCCCTGCTGCATATCGATACGAAATGGAAATTTCGCGATATGATCACCTTCCGTGACGAAACGGTCCGCCGCTTCGGTCTGGAGCTGCGCCTGCACACGAATCCCGATGGGTTGCGCGACAAGATCAACCCTTTCGACCATGGCAGCGCCTACACACAGATCATGAAGACCGATGCGTTGAAGCAGGCGCTGACCGAGGGTCGATATGACGCCGCGATCGGCGGCGCCCGTCGGGACGAGGAACGCTCCCGCGCCAAGGAACGTGTCTTCTCGGTCCGTGGGCCAGGGCATACGTGGGAACCCAAGCGCCAGCGGCCGGAACTCTGGCACCTCTACAACGGCAGCCTCGCGCCCGGTGAAACCCTGCGCGTGTTTCCGTTGTCGAACTGGACCGAAATGGACGTCTGGACCTATATCCAGTACGAGAAGATCGACGTCGTGCCGCTGTACTTCGCCGCCATGCGGCCGACCGTGATGCGCGATGGCCAGATCATCGTCGTCGACGACGAACGCATGCGGTTCGAGCCGGGTGAGAAGCCGGTCGACCGTCTCGTGCGGTTCCGCTCCCTCGGCTGCTATCCGCTGTCCGCCGCCGTCGATTCGGCCGCGTCGAACCTCGACGAACTGCTGGAGGAGATGCGGACGACCCGCGTGTCGGAACGGGCCGGCCGCCTGATCGATC
>CANJSR010000412.1 GCA_947476855.1 Acetobacteraceae bacterium | reverse complement strand
TGAACATCAACACCCGCGGCACCTTCCTGACCGCCCAGCAGGCTTTGCCGCTGCTGCGGGAGGGCGCCACGGCGGACAATCCCTCCCGCGTCATCCTGCTGTCGTCGCTGGCGGCGCTGCGGCCCAAGGTCGTCAGCGGGGCCTATGCGGCGTCCAAGGCCGCGGTCACCCAGCTTTGCCGGGTCATGGCGGCCGAGTGGGCGCCATCCGGTGTGCTGGTCAACGCCCTAGCGCCCGGAACGGTCGATACGCCGATGGTCGCGGTGCTGGCCGATCCGAGCACGTCCAAGGGCTACCGTCCGTCCGGCGTGTCCCCGGTCGGCCGCATCGCACAGCCCGAGGACATCGTCGACGTCATGATGTTCCTGCTGTCCGACGGCGCCCGCTATGTCGCCGGCACGACAATCCCGGTCGATGGCGGGACCGGGGCGGCCTTCATCCCCCCCGGCTCCAATTCATGAAGTCGCTGGCGGCCCTGCTGCTCGCCTGCTGCGCCCTGGCCCTCCCTGCCCGGGCGCAGGAAAAGGTCGTCAACGTCTACAACTGGACCGACTACATCGATCCGGCGGTGGTGGAGAAATTCACCGCCGAGACCGGCATCCGCGTCCAGTACGACGTCTATGACAGCCTGGAGACGCTGGAGGCCAAGCTACTGACGGGCCGGTCGGGCTATGACATCGTCGTCCCGACCAGTGAGCCGACCTTCTCCCGCCTGATCCGCGCCAAGGCCCTGGCCGAGATCGACCGCGCGAAGGTGCCGAACTGGCAGAACCTCGACCCGGCGCTGATGGCGCGGGTGGCGAGCTCCGACCCGGGCAATAGGTTCGGGGCGATCTATCTGTGGGGCACGATCGGGATGGGCGTCCTGCCCGAGCGGATCAAGGCGCTGGCCCCCGACGCGCCGATGGACGGGTGGGAGTTGCTGTTCAAGCCCACCAATGCCAAGCGGCTGGCGGGCTGCGGGATCACGATCATGGATTCGGCGATCGACGTGATCCCCTCGGTCCTGCGCTATCTCGGCCGCCCGCCCGCCAGCACGGACGCCGCCGACCTGGCCCTGGTCGAGAAGACACTGATGGCGATCCGACCCTATGTGCGCAACTTCGCCAATGCAGGCGCGCTGGAGGCCCTGGCGTCGGGCCAGACCTGCCTGGCGGTCACCTATTCCGGCGACGTGATCCAGGCCCAGGCACGGGCGAAGGAGGCTGGGCGCGGGGTCGTCGTCGGCTACATCACCCCGAAGGAGGGCGCGCAGGTCGGCTTCGACATGCTGGCCATCCCGGCCGATGCGCCGAACAAGGAGGCCGCACTGGCCTTCATCGACTTCGTGCTGCGACCCCCGATGATGGCGGCGATCACCACCGTCACCCACTACCCGAACGCCGTGCCGGCCACCCGCCCTCTGCTGGACCCGGCGCTGGTGGGCGACGCCAACATCTTCCCCCCCGAGGCGAAGATGCGGACCTTCTTCACCGCGACCACCGTACCCCTGGCCGCCGAACGTACCCGCACCCGCATGTGGGCCCGCTTCAAGGCCGGAAAGTGAACACCGCCCCCGTGACGGGGAGGGTCGGCCACCCCGCCCCTCTTCCCCCTCCCCCCTTGAGGGGGAGGGCCGGGGTGGGGGGACGCGCCCCCCGGGGCGCCGCCGCCGAGCACTCCCCCAGATGACCGACACGCTGTTGCGGGTCTCCGCCCTGACCGTCCGCTATGGCGGGACCGAGGCCCTCTCCAACCTCGACCTCTCCATCCGCCGGGGGGAGTTGTTCGTCCTCCTCGGCGGATCAGGCTCCGGCAAATCCACCCTGCTGCGGGCCATCGCCGGCTTCGTCCCCCCGGCCGCGGGTCGGATCGAGCTGGACGGCATCGACCTCGCCCCCCTGCCCCCGCACCGGCGGCCGGTGAACACGATGTTCCAGTCCTACGCCCTGTTCCCGCACATGACGGTCGCCGCCAACATCGCCTTCGGTCCCCGCCAGCAGGGCATGCCCCGCGCCGAGGCCCGCGCTTTGGCCGAGGAAATGCTGGCCCTGGTCCGGCTGGAGGGCATGGGCGGACGCAAGCCGCACCAGCTCTCGGGCGGGCAGCAGCAGAGGGTGGCGCTGGCCCGCAGCCTGGCCCCGCGACCAAGGCTGCTGTTGCTGGATGAACCGCTTTCGGCGCTGGATCGCGGCCTGCGGACCGAGACACGGGAGGAACTGGTCCGGGTCAACCGCCGCCTCGGCACAAGCTTCATCCTGGTCACCCATGACCAGGAGGAGGCTCTGACCATGGCCGACCGGATCGGCATCGTCCACCAGGGCCGCATGGCGCAGGTCGGCACCCCGGCCGAGGTCTACGAAACCCCCGCCAGCCGCTTCGTCGCCACCTTCATGGGGTCGGCCAACATCCTGCCCGGCCGCCCGACCGGCGATGGCTTCGCGGTGGAGGGCCTGGGGGTGACGCTGCGGGCAGCGCCAGGCCACGTGACTCCGGACACACGCTGGGTGGCCATCAGGCCGGAACGGATCCGGGTTGGCGACGATCCCGCGGCGGCGAACCGGGTGACCGGCACGCTGGCCGAACGGGCCTATGCCGGCGACAGCCTGGCGCTGGCTGTCCGGCTGGCGGACGGAACGCTGCTGCGCGTCCGGCAGCCCCTGGGCGATGGGATCGGTTCGGCGGGCAGGAGCCGGGAGACAGCCCCGTCCGCCAGGGTCGGGCCGAGCGCGGTGGGCGGCGAAAGAGGAGCGGGCGACCGGGGCAGGGCCACTGGCCTGGCCGTCGGAGACTCCGTGACCTTGTCCTGGCGGGCAGATGCCTGCATCCCGCTCTCCGCGTGAGCCGGTCCGCCCGTCCCCGCCGGCCGCCGCGCGAGACCCTCCGCGTCAGGTCTTCCCCATGATCGCTCGGCGTGGGCTGATCCTGGCGGTGCCGTGGCTCTGGCTGCTGCTGTTCCTGGCGGGACCACTGGCCATCGTCGGGGCGATCGCCCTGGCCGAACCGGCCGAGGGGGTGCCGCCCTACACGCTGGGTCTCAGCCTGGCGAACCTGGAGCTGGTGCTGACCGATCCGCTCTACCGGGACGCGCTGGGCCTGTCGCTGCGGGTCGCGGGGATCGCCACGCTGGCCTGCCTGCTGATCGGCTATCCCATGGCGCTCGCCATCGCCCGCGCGCCCGAGGCCTGGCGTGATCCTCTCCTGCTCGGCGTCATGCTGCCGTTCTGGACCGGGTTCCTGATGCGGCTGAATGCCTGGATCGGTCTGCTGGGCGATCAGGGCTGGATCAATGCCGGGCTGGCGTGGACCGGGATCGGGCCGATGCGGCTGCTGTATACGGACACGGCCATGTTCATCGGCATCGTCTACAGCTATCTGCCGTTCATGGTGCTGCCGTTGTATACACAGTTGTCGCGGCTGGACCCGGTGCTGACCGAGGCTGCCTCCGACCTTGGGGCGTCTCCCTTACGGGGGTTCCTGCGCGTGACGCTGCCGTTGTCATTGCCCGGGATCGGGGCCGGCTGCGCGCTGGTCTTCATCCCGGCGGTGGGGGAGTACGTGATCCCCGAGCTTCTGGGCGGCCCCGACGCGGCCCTGATCGGGCGGGTGCTGTGGGGGGAGTTCTTCAACAACCGAGACTGGCCCACGGCGGCGGCTTTGGCTGTGGTGTTGCTGGGGGTGTTGCTGGCGGTGCCCGGGGTTGTGATGTGGGCGGGGCGGCGGTTCAGGGGTGGGGCGGGAAGCCAGAGCAAGTGAATCCCCTCCCCTTGAGGGCTTGGGCCGCGAAGCGGACCGAGGTTGGGGGAGGGGGTGATCCACATGCCGTCGGTGCCGCGAAGCCCCCTCCCCCCGGCCCCCTCCCTCCAGGGGAGGGGGAGAAGAAAGCAGCAACCCCTCCGGCCAGAGCCCCTGCCGTCCAGGGTGCGGGCAGTCCCGACAATTTCTTCCCTGGCACTGCAGGGAAGACGTAACCCCTACGGCTTCAACCCCTCCAGCGCCGCCTGCCGCAACACCGGATGCAGATGCGTGTTGGCGGCGACGATATTCCCGGTTTCCAGCGGGTCGCCTTCCTCAACGTCCGTCACATATCCCCCGGCCTCGCGCACGATCAGCAGCCCGGCGGCGACGTCCCACGGCTTGATCCCGAGTTCCCAGTACCCGTCGTACCGCCCCGCCGCGACCCAGGCCAGATCCAGCGCCGCGGCGCCGAACCGGCGGATCCCCGCCACCCGAGGCATCAGCCCCGCCAACGTCCGGCTGAACGCCGCCCGCCTCTGCGTGCTGACCGCCCGGAACGGCACGCCCGTCGCGAAGACGGCGTCATGGATGTCCTTGCGCGCCGAGACCCGCAGCCGGCGCTCATTCACGAACGCCCCGCCGCCCTTCTCCGCCCAGAACATCTCATCCACCGCCGGGGCGTAGATCAGCCCGGCCTGGATCTCCGTCCCGCCGCCCTGCAACTTCCGCTCCAGCGCGATGGAGATCGCCCAGTGCGGAATGCCGTGCAGGAAGTT
>CANJSR010000411.1 GCA_947476855.1 Acetobacteraceae bacterium | reverse complement strand
TCTTCAGGTCGATGGCCAGGCTGCGCTTGTTGCGGTTGAGCGTGGCGAAGTAGCTGCCCATGCCGTGGGTGCGCTCGGGGCCGATATAGCGGGTGGAGTCGCCCTCGGTCGTCTCGACCTTGATGATGTCGGCGCCCATGTCGCCCAGGACCTGGGTGGCGAAGGGGCCGAGGACGACGGTCGTGACGTCGATCACCCTTATGCCGGCGAGCGGGCCTTTGTTGGTGGGGGGGATCGTCACGGGCGCCTCCGGTTGTGTTTGCGGCAGCATCCGCCGGGGCGCGCGTGTTGGCAATGTCGGAGCCGGTGGAGGAAGCCTACTCCCGGATACGCGCCAGGGTCGCGGTCGTCGAATGGCCCGGCAGCAGATCGGCCAGCAGGACCCGGCCGCCCCAGGCGTGCAGCAGGTCGGCGCCCACCACGGTCTCGGCCGCGTAGTTCGCGCCCTTCACCAGCACATCCGGGCGCACGTCCTTGATCAGGCCAACGGGCGTATCATCGTCGAACACGCAGACCAGGTCGACGCTGGCCAGGCTCGCCAGCACCGCGGCGCGGGCGGCCTCGGGCTGGATTGGGTGGGGAGGGCCCTTCAGGCGCCTCGCGGAGGTGTCGGAGTTGAGGCCGACGATCAGGCGGTCGCAGCCGGCGCGGGCCTGTTCCAGAAGATGCACATGCCCGGGATGCAGCAGGTCGAAGCAGCCATTGGTGAAGCCGACCCGCCAGCCCTTGTGGCGCCAGCGTTCGGCCTGCTCGATCACCGAATCGGCCGAGACGATCTTGCGCAACGCGCTGTGCTGCGGGGTCAGCGCCGCCAGAAGGTCCGATTCCAGGGCGACGGCCGTGCCGACCTTGCCCACCGAAATCCCCGCCGCCAGATTCGCGAGGCGCACCGCGACGGGCAGGTCCAGCCCGACCGCGACGGCGGCGGCCAGGGCCGCGAGCGCGGTGTCTCCCGCACCGGTGGTATCGTGAACATCCGCGGCCTCGGCCGGGAAATGCAGGCAGCCGTTGGCGTCGACCAGGGTCATCCCGTCATTGCCGCGCGTCACCACCACCGCGCCAAAATCGAACCGGTCGCGCAGGGCGGCGGCGGCGGCGGCGATCTCGGCTTCGGTCCCGGTGGGCATGCCGCTGGCCGCGGCGAGCTCGGGACGGTTCGGCATCACGATATCGGCGCCGGCATAGCGGCTGAAATCCGTGCCGCGGGGATCGACGATCAGCTTGCGGCCCAGCTTGCGCGCGGCCTCCACGATCGGGCGGGGGGTGTCGCCGGACAGCACGCCCTTGCCGTAGTCCGACAGCACGGTGACGGTCGTCGCCGCCATGGCATCCATCGTGATCCGCACCAGGCGGTCGGCGAGCTTAGGGTGGATCGGGTTCGTCTGCTCCCGGTCGGCGCGCATCAGTTGCTGGCCGCGGGCGATGAAGCGGGTTTTCTGGGTGGTCGTGCGGCTGCCTTCGACCAGCAGCCAGGGCTCGACATTCGGCTGCCCGCCGATCAGCCCCGTCAGGTCGGACCCCGCCTGATCGTCGCCCACGACCGAGATGAACGCCGTCGCGGCGCCCAGGGCGGTCAGGTTGCGGACCACGTTGCCGGCGCCGCCGGGCCGGGCTTCCTCGCGCTCGATCGCCAGGATCGGGACGGGGGCCTCCACGCTCACGCGGTGGATATCGCCGTAGGTGGATCGATCCAGCATCACGTCGCCTACCACCAGCACGCTGGCGGTCTTGAGCCGGCGGACGGCATCCGCGAGGTCGGGCGCAGGTTCATCCGGCCGCTGGGGTTGGCCTGGGGTGATCTGGTTCATCCGGCGTGCCGTACCGCGATGGGCAGGCCGGTGCAAGATATTCCTGTTACGTTTGGACGAGACACGCGAATCCCGGCCTTGCCCAGGACGGGGGGCGGGCCCAATTCCGTTGTGCCATGAAGCCAACCTTCCTCGTCCTGTTGTCCGCCCTTGTCGCCCTGCCGCTGGCCCCGTCCGCCCAGGCGCAGACACGGATCGACGAAATATCCACCACGTTCAGGCTGTTGGGGCCGAACGACAAAATCATCGTCGAACGGTATGATGATCCCAAGGTCCCGAACGTCTCCTGCTATCTCTCCCGCGCCGAGACCGGCGGGGTGAAGGGCGGGCTTGGCCTGGCGGAGGACCCGAGCCGGTTCTCGATCGCCTGCCGAGCGGTGGGTCCGGTGACGATTCCCGAGGGCTTGGGGAAGACGGAGATCATCGGGTTTGCCTCGGCGTCCTTGTTCTTCAAGACGTTCCAGATCCACCGTTCGGTCGACAAGGAGAAGGCCGTGCTTGTCTATACGGTGATCAGCACGAAGATCATCGAGGGATCGCCGTTCAACAGCATCAGCGTCGTGCCAACAAAGACAAACTGAGCCCTGATTTTATTACTTTGATGTCGGCCTGAGATAGATCGCCCAGTAGACCCCGCCCACCAGCAGGCCGCCGCCCACGATGTTGCCCAACGTAACCGGGATCAGGTTGGCCATCATGCCTGCCAGCCCGACCTTCTCGGCGCCCAGCAGCATGCCGAGGGGCAGGAAGAACATATTGGCGATCGAATGCTCGAACCCCAGCGCCACGAAGGCGGCGATCGGCAGGGGGATGACCAGGACCTTGTCGGCGACGGTGCGCGCGGCGAAGCACAGCCAGACAGCGAGGCAGACCAGCACGTTGCACAGCACGCCGCGGCTGAAGGCGGCGATGGGGTCCAGGCCGATCTTGGCCTCGGCGATGCGGATCGCCGTCGCGGTGACGGCGGGGTGGGACAGGGCGCCGCTCCAGGCGATCGCGAAAGCCGTGGCGACGGCGCCGGCGAAGTTGGCGACGAACACCAGGCCCCAGTTCCGCAGCAGGGCGGACAACGTGATGCGGCGTTGGGCGAGGGCCATGACGATCAGGCTGTTGCCGGTGAACAGCTCCGCCCCACCGACGATCACCAGGATCAGGCCGAGGGAGAAGGCCATCCCGCCCATCAGCCGCGTCGGGCCATAGCCCAGGGCGCTGTCGCTGATGACGATCGTATAGAACAGCGCCCCGAAGCTGATAAAGGCCCCGGCCAGCAGTCCCAGCATCAGGGTGGGCACGGTCGGCAGGTTGGCTTTGCGGACGCCCACCTCCTCCACGAGGCGGGCCATCTGGGCCGGGGTATAGGCGTCGAGCGGGCTCGGGGTGACAGGCGCGTCAGGCATCGTGGCTCAGTCCCGGAGGAAGGGCGCAGCCCGGGCGGCGATGTCGGTCGCGCGCTCCCAGCTCATGCAGAAGCGGCCGTTGGGGATGATCTCGTGGCGCAGGTCGCGGATGCGGGCGGCCATCTCGTCGACGAAGCGGGCGTAGTAGAAATGTTCCCCCAGCAGCAGCAGCGTGGGCTGGGCCAGCCGGCGCAGGGCGTCGTCCATGTCGAAGTTCGCCAGCGCGGTGACGGCTTGCCAGCGGTTGCGCCCGACCTCCATGACGGCGGTGTTGAGCCGGTCCATCCAGTCCTGGGTCGGCTGCATCGGGGAATGGGTCGGGTCCTTCTCCAGCAGGAAGCGGATGGTGCGGGTGAGGGGGAAGCCGGTCTCGTCCTCCGGCCGCAGGCCGCTTTGCAGTTCCCGCGCATGGGTCGCGGTGCGGCCGCGATCGGGGGAGAAGGGGCAGTTGATCAGCACAACGCGGCTGATGCGATCCGGATGGGCGTTGGCGAGCGCGGCGGAGACTCCGGCGCCCACGGCCTCCCCCATCGCGGCGGCGGTCCGAATGCCCAGGTGGTCCATCACACCGACCGCGCATGCGACGTAGTCGGCATAGGTCGGCTGGAAGTCGATCGGGTCGGAGTGGCCGTGGCTCGGGTAATCCATGGCGACGACGCGGAAGGATGGGGCGAGGGCCTGCATCAGCTCCCGCATCAGGGCCGAGGATTGCTGGTTGATATGGAACAGCATGACGGTGGGGCCGGCGCCGAGGGCGCGGAAATGGATATGCCCCAGCCGTGTGCGGACGAGTCCGCGTTCGAAATCCATGGTCCGTCTCCCCGTCATGGTCGTTCGGGGCAGCCTACCACGGATTTCGGCGGGATGCCTTCAGCGGCCGGGGGCGGAGAGGGTCTGCTCCTGGATCGGCCCGCGGGTACCGGGGACATAGTTCTGCGGGGGCGCGGTGATCGGGGGAGCGGCCCCCATGGGAGCGCCGCCCATCGGGGGAGCCGCTCCCATGGGCGGTGCCGACATGGTCTGCGGCGGCTGGGCGGCGGGGGCCGGGCCGCCCATGCCGTGCCGGGTCAGCACCTGGCGCAGCGGATCGGCGCCGGGGTTCACGCCCTGCATCTGCACGACGATCTGGCGCGCGCCGAAGGGCTGGCCGTAGTAGCCCTGGTTCCACTCGGTGCGGGTGGACATGATGCTGCCCTCCAGCGCGATCCCGCCGAACAGGCCGCGGGACATGGCGAAGGCCACGATGTCGGCGCCGACGGCCGCGGTGGTGGAACCCTGGATCTCGGCGCC
>CANJSR010000410.1 GCA_947476855.1 Acetobacteraceae bacterium | reverse complement strand
TTCGTGCAGCGCCCTGATATCCAGGCGCTGATGCAGAAGGTCGAGATCGTGACGACCACGACCTATGACGCGGAGATGCCCGGCGCGGCACCGACGGACTCGGTGGTGGTGGAACTGGCGGATGGGCGGACGGTGGCCGGAGAGCCGGTGGCCCGCGCGACCGGCCATGCGTCGCGGCCGCTGACCGACACGCAGTTGTACGACAAGTTCGCGGATTGCCTGGATGTGGGCGGGTCCGAGATCCCGGCCGAGGTCCTGTTCAAGCGTTTGTCGGGCATCCAGTCGCTGTCCGCGCGTGATCTGACGGCGGTCTAGGGGGGTTCAGGACCGAGGGAGGTGATCAACAAAGGGTGATCAAAAAAGGTCTCCCCTCCCCTTGAGGGAGGGGCCGGGGGAGGGGTAACCACCCCCCCGACCTGTGCCGCGATGACCCCCCACCCCAACCCTCCCCCTCAAGGGGGGAGGGGGTTTTCGGGGGTCACTCCACCCGGCTGGGAGTCACCCCAACCAACCCGGGGTTATCCCACCCGACTGGGGGCTATTCCAACCAACCGAGGGCTATACCCAACAACCCGGGGATCACCCCAACCAACCCGGGGCCATTCCAACCAACCAACCGAGGCTCACCCCAACCAATCAATCCACGCCCCATGCGGGTCCGTCCACGCCACCGGGCGCCCGTTCACCGCCAGCAGGAACGCCCCCGCCGGGCCGGGGCGAGGGGCGCGGGCGGCAATATCGGGGAACACAAACGGCGCCTCGTTGCTGATCCAGACCGCGCTTCTCTCCCACAGCAGGGTGGCGAAGGCGGCCCGGGCGGCGGGGTCCGGGACATAGGCCAGGGTGGCCGAGTGGAACACGACGATCGTCGGCCCGTTCGGCACCTCGTCAATCAAGGTCCCCAGGTCGGTGGTCAGGTCGCCCCGCCGCACCCGGACCGAGGTTCGGCGCACCAGGTCCGCCGCCGCCCGGAAGCGGGCCAGGCGCTCCGGCTGGTCGGGCCAGATCAGCGCCTCCAGCCAGGCCATCTGGTCGGGGTCCCGCGGGCTCACCGGCTCCAGGTCCAGCCCGGCGCGCCAGGTGATCCGCGGCAGGGTCTGCGGGATCGGAGTCGGGTCGTTGGCGAGGCAGGGGAATACCGGCGCGGTGGCGGCCCCCAGGCGGGTGCCATTATAGTCATAGGCATATTGCTCGGGGATCAGGCACAGCCCGGCCGAGGCCCCGACCTCGATCAAGGCCAAGGGCTGGTGCAGGCGGGCGAGCACCGGCAGCAGGACGGCGCAGCGCCCGGGTTCGTTGGTCTGGGTCCGATGCGCCAGGATCGCGGCCACGACATCCGCCGCCCGGCCCAGCAGGCTGGCGCGGAAGGACGGGAAGTCGGCCGGGGTGCCGCAGACCCGGCGGACGGCGGCGAACAGCAGGTTGGGCTGCTGCTTGTCGGGCGGCAGTCCGGCCAGCAGCGCCAGCAGGTCCCCGTCGCCGGCGACGCCCAGGGCCAGGGCCTCATACAGGGCGGAGTGGCCCCTGGCCTCCTTCTCGGCGAAGCGGCGGAACTGGGCGGCGATGCGTTCGGTCATGGGCGCTGGATACACGGTCGGAGCCGTCCCCGCCACACGGCTGACGCGGACCAACCGCGGGAAGAAGGCTTGGCTCGGCGTCCGTCCAGGCCCAAGTTCGCGCCAGGACCATCCGCCCTGAAGGCCGCCCGCCGCCATGACGCCCTGCCCGATCTGCGCCTGTGACCTGACCACGACCTTCTTCAAGAAGGATGGCCGGGAGTTCAACGTGTGCTTCGACTGCCGGCACATCTTCCGGATCGGGATGCCCGATCCCGTGGCGGTCCATGCGTACGAGGACATGCTGCTCCTGAGGCGCGATGGAGCGGAGGACATCCGGGCCACCCACCAGCGCCAGGCCCGGGAACTCGCGTCCCTGTGCAACCTGTCGATCGGGCGGATGACGGTGGCCAACCTCGGTGCCCCGGACGCCGCCTTCGCGTGGAACGCGATGCATGCCGGGGCCGCGGTGGCCTTCGAGGTCACCTGGTCGCGGGAAGCCCGGGAGGACGGGATCGGACGGCAGATCGCCGTGCTGACGCCCGAGGAGTTCGACAACATGATCCCGGACGGCTTCCTCGACGCCCTCCGCTATGCCGACACCCTGGGTCGGCTACCCGATCCGGTCGCGACCCTGCGCCGGCAGGCGGCCAAGCTCCGGGTCGGGGGGCTGTTGCATGTGACCCAGCCGAACCTGCCGGTGCTGATGTACACCCTCTCGAAGATCGAGCCGCACGGGGCGGTCATGCCCATGCGGCTGCACTTCTTCTCCCCCCTGTCGTTCCTGCGCCTCGCCGAGGCCGCCGGCCTGACCGTGGAACGATTCTACACCACGACGGACCCCGAGGAGGGTGAGACCCGCTACGCCGACCTCGTCGATCCCGACCATGCCGAACGGATGCTCCGCCCCTTGAACGGGCGCGGGGAGGAGAAGCATGGTCCGCTGAACAACTACCCATCCTACACGGGGTTCGACGCCGTGGCCCATCTGCGCAAGCCGCCCCCGCCGGCCCCGCCGCCGCCGGACCTGAAGACAAGGGTCCGGTCGTTGTGGACCCGGTCCCAGGACCCGGGCCCGCCGCGCGACATTCGGGGAGATGTGCTGGGGGTGATCGGCCTGCTGAGCAAACGGTCGCTGGGGATCCCGATCGGGTGAGCGCCCTGCCCTCCCCTTCGCCGATCCCTCTGGTCGTGCCTAGGCTTTCCCCTCCGTCACGATCCCGCCCAACGCCCCCAGCGTATCCTTCGCGAACCGCACCCGGGTCGCCACGTCCATGTCGCGGGAGATCGCCAGCTTGTGGTCCGGCCGCAGCCGCACCAGCCCGCCCTTGGTGCCCAGCCATTTGATCAGGCCGGGGGGGTTGGAGAACTTGTTGCCCCGGAAGGTCAGGACCATGCCTTTCGGGCCGGCCTCCAGCTTCTCCACCCCGGCCACGCGGCAGGCGCGTTTCAGGGCGACGACGCCGAGCAGATTGTCGACCTCATCGGGCATCTTGCCGAAGCGGTCGACGAGTTCGGCCGCCATCGCCTCGGTTTCCCCGTCCGAGGCCAACGCGCCGATCCGGCGGTACAGGCCCAGCCGGACGGGCAGGTCGCGGACATAGGCCTCGGGGATCAGCACCGGCAGACCCAGGGAGATGTTGGGGGTCCAGTCTCGGCCGGATTCCTCGGATTTGCCGGCGCCGGCGCGGACATCGGCGACCGCGTCCTCCAGCATCTGCTGATAAAGCTCGATCCCGACTTCCCGGATATGGCCCGACTGTTCCTCGCCCAGCAGATTGCCGGCGCCGCGGATGTCCAGGTCGTGGGAGGCCAACGTGAACCCCGCCCCCAGCGTGTCCAGCGTCTGCATCACGGTCAGCCGCTTCTCGGCCGCGACGGACAGGCGGTGGTTCGCCGGCCAGGTCAGGTAGGCATAGCCGCGCTGCTTGCCCCGCCCGACGCGGCCGCGAAGCTGGTACAACTGGCCCAGCCCGAACATGTCGGCGCGGTAGATGATCAGCGTGTTCACGGCCGGCATGTCCAGCCCGCTCTCGACGATATTGGTCGAGAGCAGGATGTCGTACTTGCCGTCCCCAAACTCGGTCATCACCCGTTCCAGGTCGGTGGGTGACAGCCGCCCATGCGCCTGCGCCATGCGGGCTTCCGGCACGATCTCGGCCAGGCGTTCGGCCATGCGGCCCAGGTCCTCGACCCGCGGCACGACGCAGAAGATCTGACCGCCGCGGAAACGCTCGCGCTGGATCGCCTCCCGCACCACCACCGAATCGAACGGCATGATGAAGGTGCGGACCGCCAGCCGATCGACCGGCGGCGTCGCGATGATGCTCATCTCCCGCACGCCGGACAGCGACAGTTGCAGCGTGCGCGGGATCGGCGTGGCGGTCAGGGTCAACACATGGACATCGGCC
The DNA here is from genome assembly GCA_947476855.1 of Acetobacteraceae bacterium. The sequence goes on along the minus strand of CANJSR010000410.1, from coordinate 529 downwards.
CGCAGCGCCTTCAGCCGTTCCTTGTGCGAAACGCCGAAATGCTGCTCCTCATCCACGATCAGCAGGCCCAGATGGGAGAACTGGATCGACTTCGCCAGCAGGGCATGGGTGCCGACGACGATGTTAATGTCGCCGCTCGCCAGGGCCTTCTTGACCTCGGTCGCCTCCTTGGCTGTCACCATGCGCGACAACTGCCCGACCTTGATCGGCAATCCGGCGAAGCGGGCCGAGAAGGTCCGAAAATGCTGCCGCGACAGCAAGGTGGTCGGCACCACGACGGCGACCTGGGCGCCCGACATGGCCGCAATGAAGGCGGCCCGCAGCGCAACCTCGGTCTTGCCGAAGCCCACGTCGCCGCAGATCAGCCGGTCCATCGGCTTGCCGGCGGCCAGGTCCTCCAGCACATCGGCGATGGCGCGCGCCTGGTCCTCGGTTTCCGCGAAGGGGAAGCGGGCGCAGAACTCGTCGAACGTGCCCTCGGGCGGAGTCATCAGTTCGGCGTCGCGCACCTGGCGTTCGGCGGCGATGC
>CANJSR010000409.1 GCA_947476855.1 Acetobacteraceae bacterium | reverse complement strand
TACAAGGCGCATGGCTTCGCGTCGTTCCAGGAAGACCCGACCGGCCTCGCGCTGATGGAACAATGCGGCGTGGAAGGCAGCTTCATGTGGGCGAACGACTATCCGCACCATGAAGGCACCTGGCCGCACTCGGCCGAGGCGATCGAGCGCACCATGCCCAACCTGACGGATGCCGCCCGCGCCAAGGTCCTCGGCCTGAACGCGGCGCGGCTGTTCAAGCTGGAGGTGCCGGCGCACCAGCGACTGTCGGTGTCCTGACGCAAGTCAAGCCGACCTGACCAGGCACCTGGTCGGAGAGCATGAGGATCGGCCTGTGACCCGTGGGTCACAGGCCGTTTTCGTTCCGCCCACTACCAACCACGATGACGCCCTTCATACTGGCGGTGATGCGGCCGATGGTGGCCATACCCCCCGTGCGACGGCGCGTGATACCGCGGGGGCGGGCTGTAATAGCGCGGCGCCCGGTAGCCATAGGCGGGCGCGACATAGCGCGGAGCAACATAGGCCGGCGCCGCGTAGGCCGGGGCGCCATAATAGGCCCCGCCGCCACCGCCATAGCCATAATCCGCGCCATAGGCGACGCAGCCACCCAGGCCGATCGCGAGCATGATCGGCAGGAAGAAACGGGAAAGGGGAAGGCTGGTCATGGATTGATCCTTTCTGGCTGGATCGTCCATCACACAGTGCTGGCCCCGAAAGGCGGATCTGGGGTGGCGCTGTGGCGCCGGTGTGGCAGGCACCCCCCCTTTCGGTCTCCGGCGAACCTACTTCCAGGGCGCGGGGGCAGGCACGGCGCAAGGTCCTTCAACATCCACCGTGCCGAAGTCGGCCGGGCCGACCACTTCCAGGTATTCCATGTCCGCCGAGTAATCGAACAGATAATGCGTGATCCCCGGGCGCTGGTGGACGCAATCCCCGGCCTCGATCACGAATTCCTTGTCGTCATACATGAACTTCGCCCAGCCCTTGAGCATCAGCACCATGTGGAAGTCCGCGGTGTGCTGGTGCCAGCCGGTGCCTTTCTCCGGCGCCGCGTTGGCCTTGACCCGTTGCGCGATGACGCGGCCGCCGGGTGACGGCGCGCCTGCGGCGAACCCGACGCGGCTTCATGCTGCGGTGCAGCGTGGCATATCGTTCCAATCCAGGCAAAGGATTTCGCGCCCTGTCACGGCGCCTGTCATGACACCCACCGCCTACCGCCTCGGTCGGCCTGGAACAGAACGGTTGGCGCCATCCCGCCGGCCCGACTACACTCCCGCCCGTGACCCTGAACCCGCAAGCCCTTCTCCCCGCCGTGATCGACGCCGCCGCCATCGCCGGCCGCATGGTCGCCGATGAATTCAGCCTGCCCGCCGGCCCGCGGCTGATCGACCACATCACCGCGCCGATCGATCACGAGATCGAGATGCTACTGCGCGACCGCCTGATCGCCCTGGTCCCCGCCCGCTTCGTCGGAGAGGAAGCCGGCGTCGTCGCGGCCGAGGCCAATGGCCTGTGCTGGGTCGTCGATCCGCATGACGGCACCCGCGCCTTCCTGGAAGGCAAGCGCGGCAGCGCCGTCTCCATCGCGCTGCTGCGGCAGGGCAAGCCGGTCCTGGCCGTGGTCTTCGCGCCCCTCTGCCCCGATCGCGGCCCCGACATGATCGCCTGGGCCGAGGGCGGACCGATCACCCGCAACGGCGCGGTGGTGGACATCGACCTGAGCAACCGGGACATCGCGCCCCAGGATGTGGTGTTCCTCAACCATGGCGTCTGGCAGAGGCCGGTATGGAACTCGATCGCCTGCGCGCCGGGACGATTCATGCCCCTGCCCTCGATCGCCTACCGCCTGGCTCGGATCGCGGTCGGGGACGGCATCGCCACCCAGACCCTGCGCCCGGTCAACGCACTGGATATCGCCGCCGGCCACGCCCTGCTGATGGCCGCGGGCGGCGTGCTGCTGGCCGAGGATGGGCAGCCGGTCACCTACTCCGAACTCGGGGAAAGCCGTCCCTCGGCCTGTTTCGGCGGCGCGCCCAAGGTGGTGGAGACCCTGCTGACCCGCGCCTGGCGCGGCAGCACCGAAGCCCGCCGCGAACCACGCTTCACGCTCGATTGGCCCCGCGCGGCCGAGGGCACCGCGTTCGACCGCGCCGTCGGCTGCCTGCTGGGCCTCGCGATCGGGGATGCCTTGGGCGCGCAGGTGGAAGGCCAGACCGAAGTCGCCATTGCCGCCGCATATCCGAGCGGCCTGCGCGACCTGGGGGACAGCCCGATCTGGCACACCCTGCCCGGCCAGGCGACCGACGACGCCGAACTCGCCTTGGCGCTGGGCCGCACCCTGGTCGGGCGGGACACCTATGACTCGGAGGCCGTGGCCACCGCCTATGGCGCCTGGTTCGCGACCGATCCCATCCATATCGGCCGGACCACGGCGCGCGCGTTCGCCGCTGCCGCTACGGCGACCGTTGCGAAGGCGGACGCCGCCCGCGCCGCAGCCGATCCGGACAGCCAGAGCAACGGGTCTCTGATGCGCATCGCCCCCATCGGCGTCTGGGCGGGCACACCCGAACGTTCGGCCGCCATCGCGCGCGCCGATTCCGCGCTGTCCCACCCGCATCCGACCTGCCAGGCCGCCTGCGCCGCGTTGGCCGCCGCCATCGCGGACGGGATCGGTGGCGCGGATCGCGCAGGCATGGCCTCCACGGCCCTGGCGGCGGCCCGCGCGGTGGCCGAGGGCGAGGCTGCCGTCGCCGCACTGGAACAGGCCCTGGCCGGCCGGCCGCCGGCCGACTACCAGACACACATGGGCTGGGTGACCATCGCGCTGGGCAACGCGTTCTTCCACCTCGCGGCCGGCACGGACGCCGAAACCGCCCTGATCCGGACCGTCGCGGCCGGCGGAGACACCGACACCAACGCCGCCATCACCGGCGCGTTGCTGGGGGCGGCGGACGGGCGCCTGGGCTTCCCGCAGCGCTGGGTGATGCCCGTTTTGACCTGCCGGCCCGATGCGGGTCTGGCGATTTCCCGCCCTCGCCCCGATATCTACTGGACCGACGACCTGGTCGACTTGGCCGAGGCGTTGCTGACCAGCCCCAAGGGCGCCTGACGGAACCGACGATGATCGCACTGGACTATGCCAAGCTGGACGCAACGCCCGTCGCGCGGGAGCCCTTCGCGCATGTCGTCGTCCCCGACTTTGTCCCGCCCGAGGCGCTGCGCGCCGTCACGCGCGACCTGCCGCCTCTGAACAAGCGCGGGTCCTTCCCCACGACCTCGGTCCGCCTCGGCCCCGCCGCCGACGCCCTGATGCGGGAGATGGAGGGCGACCGCATGCGCGCCACGATCGCGGCCAAGTTCGGCCTGGACCTGGCCGCCGCGCCCACCATGCTGACGCTCCGCGGCCGGACCGAGGCGAAGGATGGGCGCATCCATTGCGACTCCACGGCCAAGCTGGTGACGGTGCTGCTGTACCTGAACCCGGAGTCGGACGCCTTCTCCAGCCAGGACGGCTGCCTGCGCCTGCTGCGCGGCCCGAACGACCTGGATGACTACGCGGTCGAGGTGCCGCCGGTGAACGGCACCCTGCTGATCTTCCCCAATAGCGCGGCCAGTTGGCACGGCCACCGGTCCTTCACCGGGCGGCGCTACAGTGTGCAGTTGAACTACATGACGACCGACGCCAAGGCGCGCAGCGAGCTCCGCCGCCACCGGATTTCCGCGTTCGTGAAGAAGCTCACGATGGCGGCCTGACCACTCACCCCGCCGATCGCACGGCGGGGAAGACTTCCTCCGAAATCAACTGCATCTGTTCCATCGCCAGGCTCGCCGGCATGCCCACCCAGTGAATGCCGAGCATCAGGGTGTTGATGTTGAAGCGGCGTTTGAGGGTGAGGACCTGCTCGGTCACCTCGGCCGGGGAGCCGAATAGGAACCGGTCCTGCATCAGGTCCTCGAAATCCAGCCCCATGTGGTCTGACGCCGGCATCACCTTGTCCTGGCCCCATTCGCGATAGACTCGGTATTTTTCCTCCAGTGACGGGCGCGCCAGGCGGATCGCTTCTTCGCGGGTACGGGCGACGAAGACTTCGCGCGCCATCGGCAGTTCGGCCGGGAATGGCTTGCCGGCGTCGTCCAAAGCCCGCTTGTAGACCTCCATCTGCTTGTCGATGGTTTCGATCTTGTTGTGCGGGTTGATGAACCAGGCATCCGCCTCCCGCGCCGCGCGGCGGATGCCGACGCCGATATTGGCGCCGATCCAGATCGGCGGCATCGGCTTCTGGATCGGCAGGACGGTGCAGTTCGCGTGGTCCAGCTTGAAGTAGCTGGCCTCCATGTCGACGAAATCCTCGGTCCACAGGCGCTTGATCGCGGTCAGGCATTCCTCGAACCGCGGGCCGGCCTGCTTCAGCGTCGTGCCGAAGGCGTTGAACTCCACCTCCCGGTAGCCAATGCCCGCGCCGAACACCAGCTTGCCGTCGCACATGACGTCCAGGGACGCGAGCTCCTCAGCCAGGTGCAGC
>CANJSR010000408.1 GCA_947476855.1 Acetobacteraceae bacterium | reverse complement strand
GTCAACGATGCTTTCGCATCTATCCGCAACTCATGCACGCCCGACTCGGGAAAGGACCGCGTCGATCTGACGCGCGACCTCATCTATATCAGCCATTCCGTCAACCGCGCGCAACATTCCCTTCGCCTGATAATGCGGAAGGATGGGCGCGGTCTGGCGATGGTACTCGTCCAACCGCTTCGCCACCGTCTCCCGATTGTCGTCGGAGCGGCGGGTGAACTCCGTCGCCCCGCAGTTATCACAGACGCCCGGAGTCGTGGTCGGCTTGAACGTGTCGTGGTAGCCGGTCTTGCACTTGGCGCAGGTGAAGCGCCCGGCGATGCGATCGACCAGGGCAGCGTCATCAACCATCAGTTCGATCACGGCGTCGAGCTTCAGGCCTTTGCCATCCAGCATGGCATCCAGCGCCTCGGCCTGCGGCACGGTGCGGGGAAAACCGTCCAGGATGAAGCCCTTGGCACAATCCGGGCGGCCAATCCGCGCAGCCAGCATGCGGACGATGATGTCGTCGGAGACGAGCTTCCCCGCTTCCATCACCGCCTTCGCTTCGCGGCCGACATCCGTACCGGCTGTCACCTCGGCACGCAGCATGTCGCCCGTGGAGATCTGGGCGATATCGTGCAGCGCCTGAAGACGCTGCGCCTGTGTGCCCTTGCCCGCGCCAGGCGGACCGAGAAGGATCAGATTCACCGCCGTCCCTTCACCCGAGCCTTTCGGATCAGGCCCTCATACTGATGCGCGACAAGGTGCGACTGCACCTGCGTAACCGTGTCCATCGTGACCGAGACCACGATCAGGATGGATGTGCCACCAAAGTAGAACGGCACGCCATAGTGGCTGATGAGAATTTCCGGCAGCAGACAGATCACCACCAGGTACACGGCGCCGATCAGGGTCAGACGGGTCAGCACCGAGTCAAAATACTCAGCCGTCGCCTTGCCAGGCCGGATGCCCGGAATAAAGCCGCCGTACTTCTTCAGGTTGTCGGCCGTTTCCTCCGGGTTGAACACAACCGCGGTATAGAAAAAGGCGAAGAACACGATCAGCCCGGCATACAGAAGCAGATACGCCGGCTGCCCATGCGCCAGATACTGCGCGATGAGCTGCAACCAACCAGGCTCCTCGGTCGAGAAGCCGGAGATCGTCGCCGGGATCAGCAGGATCGAGCTGGCGAAGATCGGCGGGATCACGCCGGCGGTGTTGATCTTCAGCGGCATATGGGTCGAGTCGCCGCCGAACATGCGGTTGCCGACCTGCCGCTTGGGGTACTGGATCGGGATGCGCCGCTGCGCACGCTCAATGAACACAATCCCCGCGACGGTCGCCACCGCCAGGAACAGGAAGCCCACAATGAAGAAGGGGGAGAGCGCGCCCGTCCGTCCAAGCTCCAGCAAGGACGCCAGCGCCGAGGGCAGGTTCGCGACGATCCCGGCCATGATGATCAGGCTGATGCCATTGCCGATGCCGCGGGCGGTGATCTGCTCACCCAGCCACATCAGGAACATCGTGCCGCCGACAAGGGTCATCACGCAGGATATGCGGAAGAACAGGCCGGGATCGAGAACGGCAGCCGAGAAACTGCCTCGCATCCCCTCCAGCCCGATCGCGATGCCGTAGGCCTGGAACAGCGCGATGACGACGGTCAAATAGCGGGTATATTGATTGAGCTTTTTGCGCCCCTGGTCGCCCTCTTTCTTCAGGGCCTCCAGCGAGGGCACGGCCGCGCTCATGAGCTGCATGATGATGCTGGCGCTGATGTAGGGCATGATGTTCAGCGCGAACACGGTCATCCGACCGAGCGAGCCACCCGAGAACATGTCGAACATGCCCAGGATGCCGCCACCATGAGTGCGGAGCATTTCCTCCATCACCGAGGCATCGACGCCCGGGACGGGAATGTAGCTGCCAATACGATAGACGATCAGAGCGCCCAGGGTGAACCAGATGCGCTTCTTGAGTTCGGTCGCCTTCGAGAACGCGCCGAGATTGAGATTGGACGCGAGCTGTTCGGCAGCGGACGCCATGCGCTGATCCTTCCTGGATGACCCGCTATTTTCGGCCCTGGAGCCGGCGAGCGCAAGGCGGTTCGCTTTGAAGCCTCAGCGCTGTCGCACCGGGGTTGGGCCTGCCTGGCCTTTCAATTTACCGCGACCGACCCGAGGTGAAACATTTGTCCTGCCCCGGGCCGAATTCGGCAATCAGGCGGCCGGGGCCGGCTCCGGTCGCACAACGGTGGTCGTGATGGTGCCGCCAGCCTGCTCGATCGCCGCCTTCGCGGCCGCCGAGGCGCCGGAGACCGTGATCGTCACGGCCCGCTTGATCTCACCATTGGCGAGAAGGCGAACGCCGTTCAGACCCGTGTTGGCGAGGCCCGCGGCGATCAGGGTCGCCTCGGTGATCGGCTGGGAGCCGTCCACCTTCCCGGACTCGATCGCGGCATCGAGCGTGCCGATGTTCACGGGCGAATAGGACTTGCGGAACAGGTTGTGGAAGCCCCGCTTCGGCAGACGCCGATAGATGGGCAACTGACCGCCTTCGAAGCCATTCAGGGACACGCCTTCGCGTGCCTTCTGGCCCTTGACGCCCTTGCCCGAGGTCTTGCCCTTGCCCGACCCGATGCCGCGCCCCAGCCGCTTGGACTTCAGGCGCGAACCCGGATTGTCGCGCAGTTCGTTCAGTTTCATGTCAGGACAGCTCCTCCACCTTCACCAGGTGGGCAACCTTGCGGATCATGCCTCGAACGGAGGGCGTGTCCTCAAGTTCCCGGGTGCGGCGGATCTTGTTCAGGCCGAGGCCGATCAGGGTTTCCTTCTGACCAGGCTTACGCCCGGCCACGGAGGACATCTGCGTCACGCGAACCTTAGGCATTGGCCGGAGCCTCCGCTGCTGGGGTCGCCGACGGGCCTTCACGCCTGGCGAACAGTTCGGACACCTTCTTGCCGCGGCGCGTGGCGACAGAGCGCGGGCTGGCGCACTGCCCCAGGGCCGCAAAGGTTGCCTTCACCATGTTGTGCGGGTTGCGGCTGCCGAGGCTCTTAGCGACCACATCGTGGATGCCAAGCGTCTCGAACACAGCGCGCAGCGGACCGCCGGCGATGATGCCCGTGCCGGGAGTCGCAGACCGCAGAACCACGTTGCCGGCCCCGAAGTGGCCTTCAACGTCATGATGCAGCGTGCGGCCTTCCTTCATCGGCACCCGGATCATGCCGCGCTTGGCACGTTCCGTGGCCTTACGGATGGCTTCCGGCACTTCACGTGCCTTGCCGGCGCCGTAGCCGACGCGCCCCTTTTGATCACCAACCACCACCAGAGCGGCGAAGGCGAAGCGACGTCCACCCTTCACCACCTTGGCCACGCGATTGATCGTAACCAGCTTGTCGGTCAGGCCGTCATCGGCGTCGCGCTCACGTTCGCGATCACGCCCGCGGCCGCCGCCTTCCCTCGGTTCCCGTGCCATTCAGTCCGATTCCTCTAGAAGGACAGCCCGCCCTCGCGGGCGGCGTCAGCCAGGGCCTTGACCCGACCATGATACAGATAGGCGCCGCGGTCGAAAACGACCTCGGTCACGCCGGCGGCCAGTGCCCGTTCAGCGAGCAGCTTGCCAACCGCCGCGGCGGCGTCCTTGTCCGCGCCGGTCTTGAGCCCCGTGCGCAGGTTGGTGTCGATCGAGGACGCAGCGGCGATCGTGCGCCCCTGCGTGTCGTCGATAACCTGCGCATAGATGTTCTTGCTGGAGCGGAACACCGACAGGCGCGGCCGGCCATGCGATTTCTGCCGCAGCTGGAACCGCAGGCGAACGCGCCGACGGTTGCGAAGATCTTGCTTGCCGCTCACTTCTTCTTACCTTCCTTGCGCCGGATGACCTCATCCGTATAGCGCGCGCCCTTGCCCTTATAGGGCTCCGGCGGGCGGAACGCGCGGATTTCGGCGGCCACCTGGCCAACCAACCGCTTGTCGATGCCTTCGACCTTGATCAGGGTCGGACGCTCACAGGTGATCTTGATGCCTTCCGGCACCGGGTAGACCACCGGGTGAGAGAACCCGAGATTGATCTCGAGGTTTTTGCCCGCGACCGCGGCTCGATAGCCGGTGCCGGTGATTTCCAGGGACTTCTCAAAGCCGGTGGAAACGCCCTTCACCATGCTGGCGATCAAGGCACGGGTCGTGCCCCACATCATCCGCGCCTGGGGCTGATTGCCCCGGGGGGTGACGGAGACCTTGCCATCTTCCTCGATCTTGGCCACGACGTGATCGGTCAGCGGCAGCTTGAGCTCGCCGAGACGACCCTTGGCGGAGACCATCCCATTGGCGATGGCCACCTGGACCCCCGCAGGGACTTCGACCGGATATTTTCCGACGCGCGACATTCTCGTTGCTCCGTCAGAACACGCGGCAGAGGACTTCGCCGCCAACATTGGCGGCGCGGGCCTCGGCGTCACTCATGACGCCTCGCGGCGTGGACAGGATGGAAACGCCCAGGCCGGCATAGAACCGGGGGAGTTCCTTGATCTTGGAATACACGCGGCGGCC
>CANJSR010000407.1 GCA_947476855.1 Acetobacteraceae bacterium | reverse complement strand
TCGCCCCAAGCGCGAAGGCCACCCGCCGCCCGTCAAACCCGCCCTTGGCGCCGTTGACGTTGGAGCTTGTGATCGCGGTCCGCACATCCGTCGTCGACAACCCATACGAGGCCAGCCGAGCGGGGTCGATCCGGATGCGGACGGCGGGCCGCATGCCGCCCTGGACGATGACCCGCCCGACGCCCGTGATCTCGGCCAGCTTCGGTTGCAGCAACGTGTCGGCCGCGTCGCTCATGAGGTCGATGGGCACGCTGTCGGAGGTCAGCGCGATGGTCAGGATCGGCGCATCAGCAGGGTTTACTTTCGAATAGGTCGGCGGATACGGCAGATTGGCGGGCAAATTCGCCGCCGCCGCGTTGATCGCCGCCTGCACATCCTGCGCCACGGAGTCGATCGAACGCGAAAGCTCAAACTGCAACGTGATCTGGCTGGTGGCCTGGGAACTCTGCGAGGTCATCGATGTCAGGCCAGGGATCTGGCCAAAGGTCCGCTCCAGCGACGCGGTGATCAACGTCTCCACCACCTCGGGCGCCGCGCCAGGCATCTGGGTGACAACCTGGATGGTGGGAAAATCCACCTCGGGCAACGCCGATACCGGCAAGGCACGATACCCCAACGCACCCGCCAGGATGACCGCGATGGCCAACAGCCAGGTGGCCACGGGCCGAGCGATGAAGGGGGCGGAGATGTTCAAAGGTCAGGGCTCCGCCCTGAAACCCGCCAGGGGGCTTTGCCCCCTGGACCCCCACCAAGGGCACAGCCCTTGGAACCGTGAGTTGGTGGGATGAAGGGAGGGGCCAACCCGGACCTCTCACGGTCCGCGTAGGCCCCTCCCTTCATCCCACCAAAACCAATGGTTTCCAAAGGCCTGTGGCCTTTGGTGGGGTCCAGGGGCAAAGCCCTTGGCGGGGTCCGGGGCAGCGCCCCGCCCTTGTTCATCCGCCGACCCGTCGGCGTCGGCCCGCTGGCCCCTCGCCGTCGGCGGTTGTCGGGGCGATGCGGCTGCCGTCGGTCAGGCGGGAGGCACCGTCGACCACGACCTGTTCGCCACCTGTCAGGCCTTCGGTGACGATCGAGCCGCGTTCGTCCTCGTATCCCACCGACACGGTCTGGCGTTTCACGGTGCCGCCTTCCTGAGCGACGTAGACATAGGTGCCGCGGGGGCCGCGCTGGATCGCGGCGGTGGGGACCATGATCGCGTCCTTCACCACGTCGACCCGCAGCCGCACGCCCACAAACCCGCCGGGCCAGAGGCGGTTGTCGGTGTTGGGGAAGTTCGCCTTCATCTTGATCGTGCCGGTTGTCGGATCGACCTGGTTGTCCAGCACGGACAGCATGCCCCGATCCAGGATGCTCGCCCCTGCCCCGGCGCCAGACCCGCCCACCACGGCCCCTTGCGGCAGGGCGATGACAGCGGCCTCGCCCTGGTCCATGGCGCGGGCCACGGCGGGGAGATGCTGCTGCGGCAGGGTGAAGACCACGCTGACCGGCTGCAACTGGGCGATCACGACCAACCCGGTGGCATCCCCCGGGCGCACGATGTTCCCCGCATCCACCAGCCTGATGCCCACCCGCCCGTCGATCGGCGCGGTGATCGTCGCGTAGTCCAACTGCGTGCGCGCGTTGTCGATCGCCGCCTGGTCCTGGTCGACCAGCGCCTGGAACCGCGCAACCTCGGACTTCGCCGTGTCAACCTGCTGGGCGGAGGTGAAGTTGTTCGCCACAAGTTTCTGGTAGCGTGCGAAGTCGAGCTTCGCATTCGCCAGCAGCGCCTCATCCTGCGCCTTCTTGGCGAGGACGTTGTCGAGCGCCGCCTTGTACTGGCGCGGATCGATCTGGGCGAGCACGTCGCCCTTCTTCACCATCTGCCCTTCCTTGAAGTTCACCGTGATCAACGGCCCCTCGACCATCGACTTGACGGTGACGCTCTGCGACGCCTGCACCGTGCCCAGCCCATCCAGCCAGACTGGTGCGTCGCGCTTTGCGGCGGCCGCCACGACGACGGGGATCGGCATATTCGCGCCACGGCGGCTGGCCGGCGGTTCGGGGGAGGCCGGCGGCCAGAACCAGACCGTATAGACGATGGCGGCGATGGCCAGGACGCTCAGCAACCCGGCGATGATGCGCCCGGCCCTGGGACGGCGGGAGCGGACTTCGACGGGTTCACGTGTCAGGGCGTCCATCAACGGGCCTTCCATGGGACCGTCACGCTCGGCGTGGCCGGATTGGCAGGATATCGGTATCGTGGCGGGCGGCGCCAATGCTTCATCGCAAATTCCCGCCCACCGGCAGGGCGATGCCGCCTTCCAGCGCGCCGGGCGACAGACCGGGGAATTGCTGCTCGATCGTGCCATCGGGCCGGGTCCAGCCGCCGCCCAATGCCTTGTACAGGTTCAGCAACGCGAGGCTCCGTGCCAGCCGCACCTGCACCAGCGTGTCCTCGGTATTGAACAGCGACGCCTCGATCTGCGTCACCGTGGTGATATCGACCGTGCCTACCTGCAACTGCGCGCGCGCGGCGGCGGCGGAGCGACGGGCGGCCTCCACCGCGCGGACTTGAAGGACGACCTGCTCATTCGTCAGGCGCCAAGCGGTCAGGGCGGAATCGACATCGGTGAAGGCCTGGACGATGGCCTTGCGATACTGCGCTTCCAGTTCCTCATACCGCGCACGCGACAGTTCCAGCCGCCCGCGTAGCGCGCCGCCATCGAACAGCGGCGCGGTCAGGCCGGCGGCGAGGGACGCGAGCGCGCTGCCCGGCAGCAGGATCGCGTTCAGCGCGCCCGCCTGGTAGCCGGCGCTGCCGGTCAACTGAATCGTCGGAAAGAACGCGGCGCGGGCCGCCTTGATGTCATAGTTGGCGGCGACCAGGGCCGCTTCGGCCGCGGCGATGTCGGGCCGCCTGGTCAGCAGGTCGGACGGCAGGCCGGCGGTCACCGGCGGCAGCGCGATTTCGGTCAGGGTGGTCGGGCGAACCGTGATCGCCTCGGGCGGGCGGCCGGTCAGGATGCCCAGCCCCAGCATCTGCTGTTCCAACTGGTTGCGGAAATTCGGCAGCACGGCCCGCCCGATCGCGACCACCGTTTCCTGCTGCGCGAGGTCGAGCGCGCTGGCCGTCCCAGCCTCGAACCGGCCGCGGATGGCGGCCAGGGTGCGTTCGAAGCCAGATACATTGCTTTGCGCGACGGCAAGCCGGTCGGCCAAAGCGAGCGCGGTGAACCAGGTGGACGCGACCGAGGTGACCACGGCCAGGGCCACCGTCTGCTGGTCGAAGCGGCTGGCGACGGCATCGGCCTCGGCCGCCGCGCTGGCGCTGCGGTTGCGGCCCCAGAAGTCGATCACGTAGGACGCGTCGAGGCCAAAGCCGTAGTTCCGGGACTCGGAACTGGCGGTGGATGGACCGCCGACACGGGTCCGCCCGCTGGTGTTGACCCCGGTATGCTGCCAGGAGGCGGAACCGCCGCCCGTCAGCGACGGAAACAGCGCCGCCGTGGCGATCCGAGTGACCGCATCGGCCTGCCGGACGCGCGCCGCGGCGGCCACGATGTCGAAGTTGTAGACCTGGGCGGCCTGGATGAGCTCGTTGAGTTCCGGAGACGAAAAGCCCATCCACCAGTCCGCTGACGGCCAGGCGGCCTGGGCGCTGTCCTGGGTGGCGCGATAGGCGGCCGGGACCTCGGCCCCGGGACGCCGGTACTCCGGGCCCATGTCGCAGGCGCCGAGGGACAAAAGGGCGGCCAGACTCAGGCGGATACGCGTGGATGGGGTCAAATGGAGCCTCTCACCCCGCGTGTAGCACGCGGGAACCTGCCCCGTAATCTATCAAAGGCGTAACCCGCCTCATGGGTGCCGGCTGGAAAGGTCCGGCGGTTGGCACGAAGCCAACCGCCCTTCCGTCGTTAGGTCCGGCGCCACCAACCGCGCTTGCGTTCGGCCGGAGCCGTCACGTCCTGGCCGATCACGATCGGCTTCACGAGCGGTTCCGCCGACGCGGGTTCAGCCGCCGCCGGTTCGGGAGCCGGGGGTTCAGGAGCCACCGGTTCGGGAGCAGCCGGTTCGGGAGCAGCCGGTTCGGCGGCCACGGGTTCGGGAGCCACTGGTGCGGCCGGGGCAGGTTCGGCAACCACCGCGACAGGGGCCAGCTCAACCGGCTGCGCCACGGCGGCAACCGGTTCCGGTTCGGCAACCACCGCCGGGGTTTCCGCCTGCGCCCAGGCGCCGACCGGCTCCGCGACCGGCGCGGGCGCCGGCGGTTCCGGCTTCGGCGGGGCCGAGGCACGCGCCGCGGCATCCCGTTCCACCTGGTCCATCACGTCGAAGATGTCGAACACCTGCCCGCCGAACGGATTGGCCGGAGTCGGGCCCGTGTAGACAGGCGGCAGTTCGGGCTGGTCGGCGCCCGGTTCGGCCAAAGGCGACAGTTCGTCACCCTCCCGCCGCCGGCGCCTCCCGCCACGACGACCACGCCGCCGTCCCTTGCCATCGTCATCACCCTCGGCACCTGCCTCGGCATCGGCGGCGGGGACGGTTTCCGGCGCGGCGTCGGCCACGACC
>CANJSR010000406.1 GCA_947476855.1 Acetobacteraceae bacterium | reverse complement strand
GGTACGAGGCCTGGCCGCTGGTCATCTGCGGCCTGCTGAAGATCTTCTATGACCTGGCCCTGCTATGGACCTTCCGCCACGTCAAACCGCCCGAGGAACGCTGACGGTTATTTCAGGACCGCTTCCGTCTTGCGCTTGATCAATTCAAAGTCGATCTGCCCGCCGATCCCGGGTTCGGTCGGTGCGTGCATCATGCCGTCCTTGTCGGGCGTCAGGTCGTCGATCATCCCGTACTTGTGCGCGCCGTCGGGCAGCAGGACCTCCCACATCGTCGTGTTGTTGATCGCCATGCAGAGATGCAGGTTCGCCAGGTTGTTGTGCGAATTGCCCGAGTGGTGGACCTCGTATTTCATCCCGAAGGCCTCGGCCAGATGCGCGGTCTTGAGCATCGTGGTCAGCCCGCCCTTGTTCGGGATGTCCCCGCGCAGATAGTCGGTGGCCATCGAGGTCAGCCAGATCGGGTACGTGTCCAGCCCGCCCGCGGGGTATTCGGTTGCCAGGATCGGGATGTCCAGCTTCTGGCGCAGCTTGACGTAGCCGTTGATGTCCTCATCGGCCAGCGGGTCCTCGTACCAGTAATAATCCAGTTCCTCGATCGCCCGCCCGACCCGCAGCGCCTCGGTGTAATCATAGGACCAGGTGGAATCGAGCGCGACGCGGTAGTCGTCCCCCACCGCCTTGCGGACGGCGACGCAGACGGCGATGTCCTTTTCGGGCACGCGGGGCGGGTGGATCTTGTAGGCCTTCCAGCCATTGGCCTTGAAGCTCTGCGCCTGGTCGACATAGGCCGCGATGTCGGGCAGCACCTGCGAGCTGGCATAGGCCATGATCGACGTCCGGCAGGTCCCCATCAGCGCATGCACCGGCAATCCGGCGATCTTGCCGCACAGATCCCACAACGCGGTGTCGACGGCGCCAATCGTGCGGTAGCTGACCGTGCGGCTCATCATCCGCATCGACTGGTGGATGGCCTCGCGGTGCAGCGGGTCGCGGCCCATCAGCATCGGCTTCAGGCTGCGGATCAGTTGCGCCCCATCCATCGACGCCGGGTTGGACGCGGAGCCGAGGAAGGCATGCCCCTCCAGCCCCGCATCGGTATGGATACGCAGCAGGCCGAGGTTGCTGACTGGGGAAGCCGCCGATCCGGAATGGTAGCTGGTCGCCGGGATGCCATCCCAGGTGAAGATCGTCAGGCTGACGTCATCGATTTTCATGGTCGTTCTCCCATGTGGCGCGGTCATTGCCGGACGCCATCATGGGAGAGGTTAGTCGCGTCGGCGCCCAAGGGCTACCGGGTCGCCTTTACAGCGCCTTGTGCGTCCCGTCGCAGCGCGGCGCCTTCGACGTCTTCTTGCAGCCGCAGAACGGATAGGATTCGTTCCGCTCCGCCTCGAACTTCACCGGCGCGAACCCGGTGCCCTTGTGGGACCCGTCGCAGTACGGCTGCTTGGCGCTCTTGCCGCAGGCGCACCACCAATAGGTCTTTCCGGCCTCGACATCGATACGATACGGGCTGGTCTGGCAAACGATCGGCAGGGATTCGGACATGGACGTTTTCCCGTTTGGCTGAAGGCTAGGGGGATTTGTAACCGTAGTCGCGGAGTGCCGCGGCTGGGGTAATGTAGCCGTCCAGCAGGTCCTCGGCCAGGGCCGCCGGATCACGCTCCGCCGCCGGCCCGTACCCGCCCGATCCAGGCGCCTCCATCGCCACCAGTGACCCGGCCGGGGCGAGGAAGCCCCCCTTGCTGGTCAGCTTGCGCGCGTTGGTGTTGGGCGCGGTCAGCTCGATCTTCGCCGGCGCGCCGGGCTGCCCCCCGGACAGGCCGAAGGGCGGCGTCACCGTCCGTTCACAGCAAACGGATGCGTGGGATTGTTTCTCCAGCACCCGCCAGACCCGGCGCACGCCCAGGCCCCCGCGATACTTGCCGACGCCGCCGCTGTCGGGGACCAGGGTGTATTCCTCGACCCGCAGCGGGAAGCTCATTTCCAGGATTTCGATCGGCGTGTTGCTCATGTTCGAAACGGTGGAGGCGACGGCGTTGATCCCGTCCTTGGTCGGCCGAGCGCCGAAGCCGCCCTTGACTGATTCGTAGCTGACGAAGCGGTCGCCGGTGCGATAGTCGACCCCACCGAAGGTGATCACCGCCGATGTCCCCTGCGATCCCGCCATCACGGTCGTGGGCGTTATCTGGAACATCGCCGCCATGACCATGTCGGCGACGCGGTGTGACATCTCATGGTTCGCATAGACGACCGGCGACGGGTGCTGCGCATGCACGACGGACCCGGGCGGCGCCGTCACCGTCACCGACCGCCAGCAGCCGGAGTTCGGCGGGATCAGGCTTTTCGGATCGGCGATCATCTTCAAGGCGCAGAACACGCCCGACGCCGTCACGGTCAGCGGCGCGTTCATCGGGCCGGCCACGGCGGGATCGGAGCCCTCGAAGTCCGCGATGATCGTGTCACCCTTCTTGGTGACCTTGATCTTTACGGTGAATGTCTGGTCCTCGGTTTCCCCCACGCCGATCACGCCATCGCCGTCGAAGATGTCGGTGAAGCTGGCTTCCCCGTCCGGCAAGGCGCGCAAGGCGGCCCGCATCATGGTGTCGGAGTAGTCCAGCACCTCCTGCATGATCTGCAGCAGCGTGTCGGTGCCGTACTTGGCCGCGAGTTCCCCCATCCGCTGCGCCGCGCGGATATTGGCCGCGACCTGGGCGCGCAGATCGCCGAGGCGCTCGGTCGGCGTGCGGACATTGGCGAAGATGATCGCCTCGATCGCCGGGTCGGGCTTGCCGTCGCGATACAGGCGGATCGGCGGCAGGCGCAGGCCCTCGCCATAGATTTCGGTCACCGCGCCGTAGGAGCCGGGGGTGGCGCTGCCGATATCGGGCCAATGGGCGCGGACGCAGCCAAAGCCCAGCAGGACGCCGTCGTGGAAGGCGGGCGCCACCACGTTGACGTCCGGCAAATGGGAGCCGCCGTCATAGGGATCGTTGTGGATGAACACATCACCCGGCGCGACATCGGGAAACGCCCGTACGATCGCCCGCACGGCGTCGGGCATCGAGCCCAGGTGGATTGGCAGGTCCGGCCCCTGCGCCACCATTTCCCCGCGCGTGTCGAAGATGCCGCAGGAGTAATCGCCCGCGACCTTCAGCAGGGGCGAGTAGGCGGTCTTGGCGAGGACGATCTTCATCTCCTCGGCCGCCGAATAGAGCGCGTTCTTCACCACCTCGAATCGCGCGGGATCGGTCTTCAGTTCGGCCATCGTCATCCCCTGTGCGGCATCGTGACGACAGCTTGCCCGTGTTTGCCCGCGTCGCGCAACGGAGGGGGGCCCCCCAGGGTAGTCGCCCTTGTCGCTGGGACGGTGCTTCCCGCCCTGGCCGGGCTCGACCCGGCCATCGCCCAGGACGCCGTTGATGGTGTTTGTTTTTAATTCCAAGCACCTGCGTGCCCGGCGATGGGCGGGTCAGGCCCACCCATGACGGGAGGCAGGCCGGTGCGAGTGCCCTGGGGGTGGGGCGTCGCCCCACCCCCGGTTCGGCGTCAGGCCTTCAGCACTTCCGGGTTGGTCACGCGCACCGGTTTGCCGTCCATGAAGCCCAGCGCGTTCTCGATCATCTGGGGGTAGAACGTCTCCCACGTCTCCCGCGTGCCGTAGCCCATGTGCGGCATCAGGACCGTATTGGGGGCGTTCCGCAGCGGGTGGCCGGCGGGCAGCGGCTCCTTGTCATAGACATCCAGCGCCGCGGTGATCTTACCGGCGTGCAGCGCGGCCAGCATCGCGGCCTCGTTCACGATCGGCCCGCGGGAGGTGTTGATCAAGATCGCCCCCTGCTTCATCCGCGCGATGTCGGCCGCCCCGATCAGCCCGCGCGAGCGGTCCGACAGCACCAGGTGGATCGAGATGGCGTCGGACGTCGCCATCAGCTCCTCCTTGGAGACCAGCTTGACGCCGACCTCCGCGCAGCGTTCGGCGGTCAGGTTCTGGCTCCAGGCGATGACGTTCATCCGCAGCGCCTTGCAGTAGGTCGCCATGTAGCCGCCCAGGCGCCCCAGCCCGACTACGCCCATCGTCTTGCCGGCGAGGCCCATGCCGATCGGCAGCCCCATCTGGAACGTGCCTGACTTCATGTTGGAATCGCCGCGCGGAATGCCCCGCGCCGCCGCGATCAGCAGGCCGAGCGACAACTCCGCCGTCGCCGAATCCGAATACCCGCCGCCCTGTGTGTTGCACACGACCACGCCTCGCGCCGTGCAGGCGGGCGTGTCCAGCGACGCGTTGCGCGCGCCCGTCATGCCCATCATCCGCAGCTTCGGCAGCCGGTTGATCAGGGAGGCGGGCAGGGGCGTCCGCTCGCGCATGGAGAGCACGATGTCGAAATCGGCGAGCTTCGCGGCCGCGTCGTTCTCATCGGCGAAGGCCTCGGCGAAGAAGGTCACGTCGGCCCGCGCCTGCAGGCGGGACCAGTCCGCGCTGCCTTGCGCGACCCCCTGCCAGTCGTCCAGCACCGCCACCTTGGTCATGTTGCCGCTCATGGGCGTTCTCCCC
>CANJSR010000405.1 GCA_947476855.1 Acetobacteraceae bacterium | reverse complement strand
GCGCACCACCCGGCCGAACAGGCTTGGCCTGCGCGCGCGCCTGGCAGGCTTCGGCGCAGGCTTACCGGCATCGGGTCGGCCGGGATCGGGCGTGGGAACGAGCGGATCGCCCGCAGTCAACGGTTTGGTCATGGCAGCACGCATATGCGCTTTCGGTTGCCCATTCGCCAGTCAAAGGGGATAAATTGCATGGAACAGAGCCGTTGGGAGGCTGTTTCCTAGCCGGTGCGGGCCGTCGAGGATTGGGTTTCCTGGGTCCGGTTGGCCGCGGCGAAATAGGTGTCGATCGCCCGCTTCATCGCGGTGACGACGACAAGCCTATGTTCCGGCTTGCGTAATGCGGCTTCGTCCTTGGCGTTGGACATGAACCCCATCTCCACCAGCACGCTTGGGATGTCGGCGGCGGTCAGCACGGCGAACCCCGCGTGACGGGATGGATTCGGTAGCATCGGCAGGTCGCGGTCCAGCGATCCGACCAGATTGCGGGCGATTCGCGTCGATCCGGCCCGCGTTTCCCGTCGCACCAGGCTGCCCAGGATGCGGGCGACCTCGGGCGGGGTATCGCGCCAGGCGGCGCCGAGGTGGCGGTCGGCGCTGTTCTCCCGCCTCGCCAGCGCGGCGGTCTGCGCGTCGGACGCCGTGGCGCCCAGCGTATAGACCGAGGCGCCGCGGACCGAGTGGTCGGGCAGGGCGTCGGCGTGCAGGGACACAAACAGGGCGGCGCCACGGGCGCGGGCGCGCGCGACACGTTCCTCCAGCGGGATGAATACGTCGCGGGTCCGCGTCATCTCCACCCGGTACTGGCGGCTGGCTTCCAGCAGGCGCTTCAACTCCAGCCCCGCCGCCAGGGTGATTCGCTTTTCGTGGGTGCCTGACACGCCGATCGCGCCGGGATCACGCCCGCCATGACCGGGGTCCAGCATCACGACCGGGGCCTTGGCCGGGGGCGGGTTTTTGGGGCCGGGCGCGGACCGTGGCGCGGCCAGCAGCTCGGCCGCCTGCGCCGTGTCCGGGACCATCCAGGTCATGACGCCCAACACGGCGCCGCCGGCGCCGAGGCGGCTGAGGAGCAGGCGGCGGGAGAGCAAGGACGAGGCTGCCATGGGTCCCACTTAACATACTGGATGCGGGAATACAGCTTCATCGTTGATTAAGGCTGCTTCATGGCTGAATATCGTGGGATGAACGAGATGCTTGCGATCCGGGGCGCTTTGCTTCATGGTCCCGACGCTCCGGTGACGCGAACGGAGGCAGCCGGTTCCCGGCGCTTCCTGGCTTCCACTGGCGATTGCGCGATCCCACATCTCGTCGGGACCTGCCCCCAGGGGGGCCAGGATTCGGCGGGAACATCCAGCCGGCGTTACTGGCCGGTTGACGAGGGGGGAGGGTCAGCTTCGCCAAGGCTGCGTCACCGACCGAGTCGCGCTCGCTTCGACGGGGCCCTGGCTGTTACAGCCATGGGTTGTCGCTGCCGTGGCGCGCCGGGGCCGATCCGTCGCGGATGGCAGGCAGCCGACCTCACCAATGGGCGGTGTCCCCCTACCGGGATGCGACGCCCCTACGCCAGGGACAGATGAACCAGACCGCGCACCAGACGCATCCGACATTTGCATTGTCCGTCCCCCGGGATGGCAGCGCGAACGCATGCGGCGGCGCGGCTTCATGGTCGTCTCGACGGTCCCCGGCCCAGGGCGTGCCCTTCATCACAAACCAATTCAGCCGCCATCCGGTGCGCGCCCCGCTTCGGGCAGCCTCCGGATGCCGCACGGCCTATCGGAGTTCTGGACTAGATGACGAAGCGCATGCTGATCGACGCCACGCACGCGGAGGAAACTCGCGTCGTGGTGCTGGATGGGACCCGGCTTGAGGATTTCGACGTTGAGACATCCGCCAAGCGGCACCTGAAGGGAAACATCTACCTCGCCAAGATCGTGCGGGTTGAGCCGAGCCTCCAGGCCGCGTTCGTGGAGTATGGGGGGAACCGGCACGGGTTCCTCGCGTTCAGCGAAATCCACCCTGACTACTATCAAATCCCCATTGCCGACCGCCAACGCCTCGTCGAACTCGAAGCCGAGGAGGCGCGACGGGAGGAAGAGGAAGACGAACTCGAACTGGCGCTGAGCGAGGCGGTTCCCCCGCCGCAGCCGCCTCGGGTTTCCCAGCCTGCCCGATCCGGACGTGGCCGCCGCGATGGCCGCAATGGCCGCCAGCCGGTGGCGGAAACCGCGATCGTCCAGGCGCTGCACGCCGAGGCCTGGGCCCTGCCGGGCACGCCGCCGCTGATCACCACCGCGAATCCGGCCGCCGATCCGCCCGAGCCTGACGCCGTCGCGCCCGAGTCATGGGCCATGGCCGCTTCGCCTGCGCTGACCGTTCCGGCCGAACCGGAAGCCATTGCGGTCGTGGAAGCCGCGCTGGTCGTTGTTCCGGAAGCGTCCCCGGAAACCGTCGAACTGACGGAAGAAGAGCGCGCGGAAACCGAGGCCTGGGCCCTGTCCGCTACCCCAGCGCTGTTCGCCGCTCCGGTGTCAGACGAGCCGTCCGCCGAACCAGCTTTCACGGCTAGCGACGACGCGGGCTATGCCGCCGACGATCGCGATCAGTCCAACGGCGAGTCCGAGGAAGCCGACGAACCCGCGCCGGAAACCCTGGGCGGTGATCCCGACGCGGTCGATGAACCCGGCGAACGGCGCCTGCCGTCGCGGTTCCTCCGCAGCTACAAGATCCAGGAAGTCATCCACCGCCGCCAGATCATGCTGGTCCAGGTGGTCAAGGAAGAGCGCGGCACGAAGGGCGCGGCGCTGACGACCTACCTCTCGCTCGCCGGCCGGTTCAGCGTGCTGATGCCGAACTCTCCGCGTGGGGGCGGGATTTCCCGCAAGATCACCTCGGCCACCGATCGGCGGCGCCTGAAGGAGGTGATGACCGAGCTCGATATCCCCCGCGGCATGGGCCTGATCATCCGTACCGCCGGGGCGGCTCGGCCGAAGCCCGAGATCAAGCGCGACTGCGAATATCTGCTGCGCCTGTGGGACGACATCCGCGACCACACGATGAAGTCCATCGCGCCGGCGATGATCTATGAGGAAGCGAGCCTCATCAAGCGGACCATCCGCGACGTCTATGCCCGCGACATCGACGAAATCCAGGTCGATGGCGTCGAAGGCTGGCGCGCGGCGCATGAATTCATGCGGATGCTGATGCCGACCCACGCGCGGAAGGTGCAGCTCTGGCGTGACCAGTCGCAGCCGCTGTTCGCCCGCTATCAGGTCGAAGCGCAGCTTGACGCGATGCTGATCCCGACCGTCCAGCTTCGCTCGGGCGGGTATCTGGTGATCAACCAGGCCGAGGCGCTGGTCGCGATCGACGTGAACTCCGGCCGGTCGACGCGGGAACGCAACATCGAGGAAACCGCGCTGCGCACGAACCTGGAGGCGGCCGATGAGGTCGCGCGCCAGTTGCGCCTGCGGGATCTGGCCGGCCTGATCGTCATCGACTTCATCGACATGGAGTCGCGCCGGCACAACGCGATGGTGGAACGCCGCCTGAAGGACGCGCTGCGCAACGACCGCGCCCGCATCCAGATCGGCACGATCAGCCATTTCGGCCTGCTGGAAATGAGCCGGCAGCGCCTGCGCCCGTCTCTGGCGGAAACCAGCTTCATCACCTGCCCGCATTGCAACGGCACGGGCCATGTCCGCAGCACCGAAAGCGCCGGGATCTACGTCCTGCGCGGCATCGAGGAGGAGGCGAGCAAGCGTCGCTCCGCCGAGTCGATCGTGCATGTGGCGACGCCGATCGCGCTGTACCTGCTGAACCATAAGCGGGAGCGGTTGCAGGAGATCGAGCTGCGCTATGGCATGCGGGTGATCATCGCGGCCGATGATTCGCAGATGTCGCCGAACTTCCGGATCGAGCGCCTGCGGGCGCAGGTGCCCGGGGAAGCCGGGTCGTTCATCACACCCGACCTGCCGTTGCCGGTGCTTGCCACACCCGACGACGAGCCGTTCGAGGATGATGATCTCGTTCTTGATGAAGTCGCGCCAGCGGCCGCGCCTGCCCCGGTGGAGCGGAAGGCCGAGGCCCCGACCACTGGTTCGGACGCCGATGAGCAGGAACGCCGTCGCCGTCGCCGTCGCCGGCGTCGCGGACGGCGGGAGGATGGCCAGCCCTCGACCGCCGAGGACGGGGACGACAACGGCGAGTCCGACGATGCCACGCCGGCCGAGATCGCGGCCGACGCGGCCGAGGATGCGGCGGAAGCCGCGCGCGAACAGGTGGTTGAGGCCCCTGTTGCGGTCGCGGATGAACCGGTGACCGAGGCGCCCGTTCTGGACGCGGCCCCAGTGGATGGGCAGCCCGTGGAGGCACCCGCCGCTGAAGCGCCGCTCGCTGAAGCACCAGCCGTGGAAGCGCCCATCGTGGAAGCCGCCGCCGAAGCGGTGGTGGCCGAGGATGCGCCACCGGCTGCCCCAGTGCGGCCCGCGCGGGCCAGTCGGGCGGGCGCTCGTCGCGCGCCGGCCAAGTCGAAGGCTGTGGCGGAAGCGGCACCCGAGGTCGTGG
>CANJSR010000404.1 GCA_947476855.1 Acetobacteraceae bacterium | reverse complement strand
CATCCCCCTGTTGACCGCCGTCATGGCCGGGAAGCGGCCGGCGATGGAATTCAACATCGAGGGCTACCCAGACGACCGTCTCCTCGAAATCCTCCGAGAGGCTCGGCCGGAACAATGCACCCTGGTGCCGGACGCGCCGGATGCCTTCACGTCGGAGGAAGGGTGGAAACTCGACCCCGAACAGATGGCGATTGCCCAGGCCTCGATCGCCGAGATCCAGGCCATCGGCTGCCGGGTCGTGCTGTTCATCGACCCCGATCCGGCGGTCCCGGCGCGGGTGCGGGAGTCTGGGGCGGATGGGGTGGAGATCTATACGGGCGCCTATGCGGAGGCGTTCCGCCATAACCGCCACGCCCCGATCCTGGCCGCCATCGCCGCGACGGCCCGGGCGGCGGAGAGCATCGGCTTGGTCGTGAACGCGGGCCACGACCTGAACTTGCTGAACATACCGGCGCTCATTGAGGCGGTGCCGTTCCTGGCCGAGGCCTCGATCGGCCACGAACTGACCGCCGATGCGTTGGAGATGGGGTTCAGCGCGACGGTCGCCGCCTATGCCGCGGCCTTGCGCGGGTAGGGGAGGGACCTATCGCTTTGGCCCCTCGTCATCGAACAGGATGCGGTTGGCGGAGCCCTCCAGGTCCTCATACTGACCGGAGCGGAGGGACCAGAGGAACACTCCCAACCCCGCACCGCCCAGGACCAGGCTGCCGAACAGCAGATACAGAACGACGGTCATGAGACCCTCCCGGCCCGGAAGCTGTTGGCGATGACGAGGATGGAGGAACTGGACATCGCCGCCGCCGCCACCCAGGGGGTGACGTAGCCGGCCACGGCCAACGGCACCATCAGGATGTTGTAGCCGATGGCCAGCATCAGGTTCTCCCGCATCACAAGCCGAGCGCGACGGGCGGTGGAGATGAGGTTGGTGACGGGGGAGAGGCCGTGGCCTTGGAAGACCGCATCGGCCACGGTCTGGCTGATATCGGCCGCGGTCGAGGGGGAGGCCGAGACATGCGCTGCGGCGAGTGAGGGGCTGTCGTTCAGTCCGTCGCCGACCATCAGGACATGGTGACCCTGGGCCCCCATCGCCTCGACGGCCGCGACCTTGTCGACCGGGGACTGCCCGGCCTGCCAGGAGGTGATGCCGAGGGTTTCGGCGATCCGGGCGACGGCGGCGGGGTTGTCGCCGGACAGGAGGTGGACCCCGAACCCCATGCCCTTGAGCCGGGAGACCACCGCGGCGGCGTCGGGGCGGGGGTGTTCGTCGAACCCGAACCGGACGGGCGGGTGCCCAGGACGGGTCAGCCAGAGTTCAGGGGACGCGGCAGTCGGCCTGCTCCCGTCTCGGGCGGAGGAGGTGGTGCCGGCCCCATCCTGCTCCCTCTCCCCTTGAGGGGGAGGGTTGGGGTGGGGGGTAGCTACCCCCGGGACCGTGCCGAAAGACCCATCCCCCCGGCCCCCTCCAACAGGGGGAGAAGACGGATCGGCGTCCACACAAAACCCCCAACTCCCCAACCGCACAGCCCCGGCAGCCAACCCCCGCCCAGCGTGCTCGACCACATCCTCCCGCCCAACCACCGGCCCGGCGACAGCAACCAACGCCCGGGCCAGAGGGTGCCGACTGCTCACAGCCAGGGACGCCGCAACGGCCAAGGCCTCCGCATCCAACCCCTCCCGCACCAGAGCCAAGGACGGCTCGGTCAGGGTCCCCGTCTTGTCAAAGACAACCGTATCAACCTCGGCCAGCCGTTCCAGAGCGGTCGGGCTTTTCAGCAGGACGCCAGCCCGGAACAGCCGGGACGTCGCGATGACCTGGACCGCCGGGACGGCCAGTGCCAAGGCACAGGGACAGGTAATGATCAGGACGGCCGCGGCGATCAGCAGCGACTCGTTCAGCGAGGCCCCGGCGCCAAAGTACCAACCCAGGAAGGTCAGCAAAGCAGCCAGATGGACGGCGGGCGCATAAGCCCGTGCCACCCGGTCGGCCAGCACGACGAAGCGGGAGCGGCGGGCCTCGGCTGCCTCGATCAGCCGCACGCATTCCGCCAGCAGGGTCGCCCCCCCGGTCGCGGTCGCGCGGACCACGAGCGGCTCGCCCAGGTTCAGCGTCCCGGCGAAGACCTGCCCGCCGGGGGCAACGGCGATCGGCAGGCTCTCCCCGGTCACGAGGCTGGTATCGACCGAGGACGCGCCCCGTTCCACGGTCCCATCGGCGGCCACCCGCTCTCCGGTCCCGACCAGGATGCGGTCGCCGGGATTGATCGCGTGCTGGCCGAGGCGAACGGTGGTCCCGTCGGGGCGGAGCACGGCTGCATCAACAGCCCGCAGGGTCAGCAACTGTTCGGCGATGGCCCGCGCCTGCCCGCGTGCCCGGTGGTCCAGCACCCGCCCGATCAGCAGGAAGAACAGCAGGGTAATGGCCGAGTCGAAATAGGCATGCGGCCCGCCGGCCATCGTCTCCGACAGGCTCATGACCGTGACCAGGGTCACGCCCACGCTGATCGGGACGTCCATGTTGGTCCGGCCCTGGCGCAGGGCGGCGGCGGCGGACCGGAAGAACGGCATCCCCGAATAGGCGATTGCCGGCATGGCGATCAGGGCCGAGACCCAGTGCAGCAGGTCCCGCGTCGCCGGCCCCATCGAATCGAGCCAGCCGGCCAGTTCCCCTGCCCAGACCCCGATCGACAGGAACATGACATTGGCCGAGGCGAAGCCGGCGACCGCCAGGGCCCGGATCAAGGCGCGCCCGGTCTCATCCCGCGCTGCGGCCAGGGCCTCCATGTCGAAGGGCACGAGGCGGTAGCCGAGGGACTCGATCGCGGCGATCAGGCGGGTGCCGTCCTCCCGCGTGCCGCGCCAGGCCAGGCGCAGGCGGCGGGTGGTCATGTTGACGCGGCCGGTCACCACGGCGGGGTCGCGGCCCAGGATGGACTCGATCAGCCAGACGCAGGCCCCGCATTGCAGCCCATCGACCGCCAGCGTCAGTTCCTGCGTCCCGTCGGGCTGTTCGGCGATGAAGCGGGTGAGGTCGCGCTGTTCGGCGGCCTCGGGCCGCGGCGGGCGCTGGCCCGGGTCGAGCACGCGGCGCTCGTAATAGGACCCGAGGCCCAGGGAGCGGACCGTGTCGAAGGCGACCGCGCAGCCGGGGCAGCAGAACCGCCGTTCGGCCGGGGCGGGCTGGCCGCAATGCGCGCAGGCACGGGCGGGTTCGGCGGACATGTCCCTGTGTGGCACCGGTTCGGCCGCTGGATCAATCGCGCGCTCCATCGCGCTCGCCGGAGAAGCAAGGACGGCATCGCCCCGCCAGCGCTCCAGCACTGTCACGGCACATGCACGCGGCGAGTCACCGTCATGGTCCGGCCGCCAGCCTGCGCCGTGACCGCGATATCCCACTGGCCCGGCGCATCCAGCGCCACGTCGGCCACATAGTGGCCAGCGCCTTGGTCGATGAACGCCAAGGGAGTCGATCGCGCGTCCCCGACCGGGCGCTCCGCCACGCCTTCGATCTTCGCCCCTACCAGCGGCGCCCCATCCATGCCCCCCAGCATCACCGACGCTCGGCCCTTCGCATCGACCGAGGAACGGACGATCCAGCCGATCGTCGCCTGATCGTCCTGGCGCTGCAGGACCATGTTGTAGCGGTTGGACAAAGCGAACCCGTCGCGCCCGGCCTTCCCCGGAAAGGTCGCGAGCGCCTGCCAGATCATCACCCCGTTGACCGCGACGACCAGGCCCAGCCCGCCCACGATCGCCAGCGGGAAGAAGCGCCACCCCGAGCGGGCGGATGGTTCGTCATGCATGGCTCTTACCTCCGTCCCGTGGTGGCCGGCCCCATGAAGGCGGACCGGTAGTTGGCTTCTTCCCCTGTCGTCATGTCGCGCAGGTGGAAGTCGAGGTCCCGCGTCCCGTCGACCAGCCCGCTGGGCGCGGCCGTGACGAAGACATGGAAGGTGCCCACGCTGTCGGCGGCGACCGGCAGCACGAGTGTCGTGGTCGGCCCCAGCCCTTCATTGGTCTCGGTCAATTCGGCGCCGGGCAGGCCGGAGGTCTTCACCTCGAACGTGACGGGTTCGGCGGCCTTGTTGACGATCTTGACCACATAGCCATTGCGGAGGTTGCCATCGGGCAGGCGGACGAACAGCGGCGCGCGGTCATGCAGGACCGACAGGCCGATGCCCGGGCGCATCGCGACGGCGACGACCATGGTCAGGGCGATCATGACCAGCGCGGTCAGGTAGATGATCGTGCGCGGGCGGAAGAAGCGGAACTTCGTGTGCGTCCCCGCGGCCTTCGCCGTCTGGTCGGCCAGCGTGTCCCAGGTGATCAGCCAGCCAGGCCGGCCGGTGCGTGCCATCACGTGGTTGCAGGCGTCGATGCACAGGCCGCAGTTGATGCATTCAAGCTGGATGCCGTCGCGGATATCGATCCCGGTCGGGCAGGCGGTGACGCAGGCGCCGCAATCGACGCAGTCCCCGCCAGCCGAACCGGACCGCTTGCCGCGCGACCGGGGCTCACCGCGCCAGTTCTGGTAGGTGACCGTCAGGCTGTGCTCATCCAGCATGGCGGCCTG
>CANJSR010000403.1 GCA_947476855.1 Acetobacteraceae bacterium | reverse complement strand
GGGGTCGACACCGCCAGCCCGCGCAGCTTGCCCGCCTTGATGTGGGGGAAGATATTGCCCTCATACATCATCGACACATGGCCGGCGAGCGCGTCCTGCAACTGCTCCACGCCCCCCTTGTAGGGCACCATCACGAGCTTGATGTTGTAGAGGGAGGCCATCGTCTCCCCCGCCAGGTGGGTGATCGTGCCGGGGCCGGAGTTCGCCAGCGTCAGCGTGTCGGGCTTCGCCTTCGCCTCGGCCGCGAATTCCGCCATCGTCTTCCAGGGGAAGCTGTGGTGGACGGCGAAACCGAACAGCGCATCCGTCACGCGGCCGATCGGGGTGAAGTCCTTCAGCGGGTCATAGGGCGTCTTCCGCACATGCGGCAGCAGGCCCATCGCGCCGAGCGTATTGACGCACAGGGTGTAGCCGTCGGGAGCGGACTTCGCGCAGGCCTCATGCCCGATCATGCCGGACGCGCCGGAGCGGTTGTCGACCACGAATTGCTGGCCGAGCATCTGGGAGAGTTTCTCGGAATAGGCGCGGGCGGTGGCGTCGGTGCCGCCGCCGGCGGGGAAGGGCACGATCACGCGCACGGGCTTGTTGGGCCAGGCCTGTGCCATGGCGCCTGAGGCAAGGCCCATCAGGGCGGTCGCGAGGAGGAGGGTCTTCCTGAGCATGGGGCTTCCTTGTTGCGTCTCCGCCTGACCCGCCGGAGGGGTCCGGGGGGATGGCGGATGGGGGCTTTCGAGAGGAACGTGGGTAAGGGAGCCTGTGCGGAGATGCAACGGGTTTGGGGGGATGGCGGTGGCCGGTTTCTCACCGGGCATGGGGTGGTGTCGGGCAGAAAATTCCACCTGCCCCCTCTCCCCTTGTGGGCTTGGGCCGCGAAGCGGACCAAGGTCGGGGTGAGGGGGAGCAACCCCGGGGTCAGCGCCACGATCCCCCTGCCCCGGGCCTTCCATCTGGGCCGTCCGCTCACCGGACATGGGGTAGCACCGTGTGAAAAAAGCGCTCGGCCCGCTGGGCGGGAGAGGCTGGGTAGGTGATCCTCACGGTGCATGGGGTCTTGGCGCGTGTAAAATTGCCGGGGTTGCCCACCGGACAGAGTGCCCGGGGCCGGCGGTGGTCGGCACGGCCGTGGCTGGCTGGACGCCGATGGGTGGGGTGGCCCGGTGAGCGGTTTGGGAGTCGGGAGGGTGGTGAGGCCGCCGGCCCGGGCGCGGACACTCCTCACCGGGCATGGGGTGGTATACGCGGGAAAAATCCGCTCGGGCCCCGGGGCGTCGGGAGGGGTGGACCGGCTGGCCTGTTTGGTGGGGTGGAGCGGGGAGCGCGTTCGGCATTCGTTCCCACTGTAGCGCGAGTAGGGTGCCAGAGGCAAAGGAACTCCTGCACAGACGTGGGATTGAAGCCTAGGCAACAGGTTCTGTGCTGGCCACGTTAGCGCGTTAGGACCGACCGATAAAGTGCTTCGTCAATCGACGACGCCATGATGGAAAGCTGTTCCATCACTGCGTCGCTCTCTAGCTGTCGTGTCCGAAGGTGCCGGAATTCAATCCACTGCCGGGATCGAAGCAGTTCAAACACGGCAGCATCGTAACAAGCACCTGGCTGAGTGGGGTCAACCTTATCGGTGGTGACGTAGTGCACGGGAAGGATAAGATCGTTCCGCCCGAGCGCGATCTCTCGCTCGCGGAAACGCATTACCTCTTGGCAGCACATTTCGCTTTGAAGAAAATCAGGTGTGAGAATTGGGATAAGGAACGAAGATTGGTCAAGGGCGATCGAAATCTGCTCCTGCCAATTTGTCCCGTAAGGGATGGCTGCAACGTCTTGGAAAATCCTAACGCGATCGCGACGTCCTAAGCGGAGTTGCAGTTCTGTAGCTAAGCCCATCCGCAAGCCAGACAAGCGCCCGTTAGAGGCTAAGTCATCGGACCTCGTATAGCAGAAGAACCCAATCGGAGGCAGAGGAAGATCGGTCGGCGACTGGAGCCGAGGCGGCATCCGCGGATCGGCATCCCTGGCTGCCTGTCGCCGGCGCAAAATAGCCCGGACCGCGACGCGCACTCCACTCGCCACACCCCGGATTTTCTGGCCCATGTCGGTCGCCAACTTCGTCACGGTCGAGGAGACTCGGCCGGCCCAGGCCATCACGGTTTCGATAAAACCCTGCGTCAGTTCCGACATGCTCTGCGTCGCGCGCCACAGGGCACTGAAATCGACCGTGCGCTCCCCGATCCTCAGTTGCAGCCGTGCAAGATCGACCTGCACGCGCATTTTGCCGATGTAGAAATCGAGCAAGCGTCCTTCGGCACGGAAATCCGAGCCATTATTTCGGGCCTGCGTGAACTGGTCCAGCCGCTCGACCACCTCATCCAACCGGGCCGCGATGTCACGCAGGACGTCCTCGTTGCCGGCGCGCTGAATGTCGATGCCCAGGTTCCTCTCGACCGAGCTAGCCATCTGGCGGAATCCCTGGTCCCGAGCCTCATCCTGCGCATCGAGTACCGCGTTCAACATCCGGCCTTGCGCCGCCCCAAGCTCCCGTAGCGCGTAGGTTTCTCCCAGGCCCGGTTCCTCGGCGGGAACCCTCAGACGCCGGGTTGCCGAACGCAGGCCCTCAAGGTCGTCGGCCAATCCCTCCCCTGGCTCATCGAGATGCGCCGCGACCGTCCGTTCAACAGTGGCCGACAACAGATTGATCCGGTTCTCCAATCCCGGATCGACCTGATTGAGTTGAGGCAGTGTGGTCCGCATCCGCTCCGCCTCGGTCACGATGCGGTCGAGGCAGGCGCGCAGCGCCTTTCGACGGACGAGGCCGGGCGGTAACGCCTCGCTCATAGAACGAGCCTATTCTGGTTTGGGGTCACGCCAAAATGCTGACAAATCGACGCCATGACTTGTTCAATTGCTCGATTGTAGCCATTGTCATGAGGCCTCCAATCAGACACTGGCACGATGCGGTTCAGATTACCGAGAGGCGCTGCAAGACGGCTACCCAGCACATACTGCCATTGGCAAGGACGCAGCACGACGGGCAATACCAGAGCCCCGTCCACCAATCGGCGCTGTATAGCCGGCAGTTCCTTGTCGATGATGAAATCGCTCGCGAGGAAATCAGCACAGACAAGCAAGATGAACAAATCCGCTACCTGGATCTGATCCAAAATCCTGCGCTCGAATTCGTCACCAATCCGATTGTCGTTGTCAGTCCAAACCTTAAGCCCATCAATTGATGCGAGTGGCAATTTGCTAAACTTATTGAACTGCTCGAACATCCCAGAACGTTGATGAGCGTACGAAACAAACCCCCTCATCCGACTGCCCCCTCAAGGCTCGGCGCGCATCCCAACACGGTTCGGGTACACTGCTTCCTCATCACCCCCCCATGATGCACAAGGAACGACCCCACCGCCAGAGCCAACCCCCTCCCCCACCAGCCCCCATGCCACCAGCCGAGCGTGTGCGATCTGCGCGTCCTCATGCAGGTGGTCCGGAGAGTCGAAGAACGCCGAACGAGGGTAGCGGGACAGGTTGGGCAGGGCCAGGAAGCGCGCGCCCTCGGCCTGGTAGACCGCCCGGATCGCGGCCAGCGTCGGCGCGGGGATCGGGCTGTCGGCGAACCCCGTCGCCAGCCCTCCTACCACGGTCACGCCGCGCGCGCGCGCCCAGCCGAGGAAGCGGGCGACCTCCCGGCTGCCCTCTCCCGCCGCGATCGCCTCGGCCGCCTGGTGTACCGGCGTCATCGCCGCCCGCGTGGCCGCGTGTTCGCCGGCCAGGGCGGCCGCGTGCCCGACCTGGTCGCCCCAGGCGTTCATCGCGCCAGAGCCGCGCGGGTCGGGGAAGCCCGCGGCGCGCAGGGTCATTTCCAGCCCGCTCATGACCAGCGCCCGCGCGTCGAAGGCGAAGACCGCGCCGGCCCAGCGGTCTGGGGGCAGGCTGGCCAGGGTGGTTCGGTCATGGCGCAGCATGATGGCGGCGTCGGGGCCGACGATGATGGCGGCACGGGGGCGGGTGTATTGCGCCTGCTCCAGCGGCAGGTAGACGATGTCGCCCGGGCGCAGCAGCGGTTTCCAGCGGGCGAACAGCGTGTCCAGGCCGATGCCCACGGCCACGCCGGCGTTGACGCAGGGGCGGTGCAGGATCGGCTCCATCACCTCGCACCGGTGGGAATAGGGGCCGTTGGAGCCGGCGATGATCACCAGCTTGGGCTCGGTGATGGCGGCGCCGCGGGCGAGCTTCGTCTCCATCCGGTCGCGCAGGAACCCGTGGTTGAGCGGGCGGTCCAGCAGCAGCCCGAAGGCGAGGGCATAGAGCAGGATGGAGGCGGCGCAGGCGAGGGCCAGGCGGCGCATCAGAACTGGAAATACAGGAACGGCGCCACGTTGGGCGCGAAGAACAGGGCCTGGATGGTGAAGGCGAAGGCGGCTGTCACCGCCCAGAGCCGGCGCGGCTCGACCCAGCGGTGCAGGTTGGGCGGGATCAGGACGATGGCCCAGCCGAGGATCAGGCAGGCGGTGACCTCGGGGAAGCTGAGCGTGCGGGCGTCGCCGAGGAAGGGCAGCACGGGGACGGGATCGGCGATCAG
>CANJSR010000402.1 GCA_947476855.1 Acetobacteraceae bacterium | reverse complement strand
TGGGTGCCGTCGAACAAGGACGGCCGGGTGGTGCGGGTGGATGCCGCCGAACGGACCCTGGTGACCGAGTTCGGGACTCGCCACAAGGTCGCCGTCGCCAATGTCATCCCGCCGCAATACGCCGCGTCCATCGCGCGCGACGCGGGGCTGGCCGACCAGTCCGGCTGGGTGCCGGTGAACCCCCGCACCTTCGAGGCGAAGTCCGCCCCCGGCATCCATGTGATCGGCGATGCCAATAACGGGGCGCCGATGCCGAAATCGGGCTTTGTCGCCTCCAACACCGCCAAGCACGCGGTGGCCTGCGCGGTGGCCAGCCTGCGGGGCGAGGCGGTGCCCGAGGGCGTGTATTTCAACACCTGCTACAGCCATGTCGGGGACGATTACGGCATCTCGATCGTCGGGGTGTACCGGGCCTCCGACACCGCGATCGCCGAGGTGCCGAATTCCGGCGGCGTGTCCCCGCGCGGCGACCTGCCCGACCAGCGCCGGCTGGAGGCCGCCTATGCCGATGGGTGGTACGACAGCATCACGAAGGACATGTTCGCCTGATGCCGACCCGGCGGGCGGTGCTGGGCGGGCTGGCGCTGCTGCCCGTCACGGCGGAGGCCGTGCTGGCGGATGACGCGGCGCTGGCCGCGGCGATCCGGGAGGCGATCGGCGACAAGGTGCCGGTGGAGGCGGGGCTGACGCTCCGCCTGCCGCCGGTGGCCGAGAATGGCGGCCAGGTGCCGCTGACCGTGCTGGTCGACAGCCCGATGACGGAGGCGGACCACGTGACCGCGATCCACTTGTTCGCCACCCGCAACCCGACCCCCGGTGTGGCGACGTTCCGGCTGACCGCGGCGATGGGACGGGCGGAGGTGCAGACCCGCATCCGCCTGGCCGAGGCGCAGGCGGTCATCGCGCTGGCGGTGCTGTCGGATGGGACGGTGCTGCGGGCGGCGGCGCGGGCGGATGTGACGCAGGGGGGATGCCTGTCATGAGCGGGGCGCTGTCCATCCCGCGTGTCCGAATCCCGAAATCGGCCCGCGCGGGGGAGGTGATCGAAATCCGCACCCTGATGGAACACCGGATGGAGACGGGGCTGCGGCACGAAGGCGGCCGGCCCGCGCCCCGGGATTTGCTGCACCGGCTGTTGGTGCGGATGAACGGGGAAACATTGTTCGTGGCCGAGATGCGGAACGGGACCTCGGCCAATCCGTATCATGTGTTCTTCGCCCGGGTGACCAGGACGAGCGAGTTCTCGTTCGTGTGGTCGGATGAGCAGGGGCGGTCGGTGACGGCGTCCGCGCGGGTGACGGTGGGATAGGGCGCGGTCGCGGGGATGGCTTCATGATTGCGCGTGGACGGCCCGCCTTTGCGCCACACGCGGGCAGCGCTATGAAGGGCCAATGACATAACGCTGGGGGAACCATGCAGTACGTGTATCTGGTGATTGCCGTCGTCGGAGAGGTCATTGCCACGACCGCGCTGAAGTCCTCGGCGGGGTTCACCAACCTGGTGCCCTCGCTGGTCGTCGTGTCGGGATACGCGATCGCGTTCTACTTCCTGTCGCTGACCCTGCACGCGATGTCGGTCGGGATCGCCTATGCGATCTGGTCCGGCCTGGGCATCGTCCTGGTCTCGATCATCGCCTGGGTGCGGTTCGGCCAGGTGCTCGACACGGCGGCGCTGATCGGGATGGCGCTGATCCTGGCCGGTGTCGTGGTGATCAATGTGTTCTCGAACGCCGGGGCCCATTGACCGCGGCGGCCGGGGTGAGGCGGCTCAGTCCTCATCCCCGGTCCGGCGCACCAGGATCTCCCGCTTGCCGACATGGTTGGCCGGGGTGACGATCCCTTCCTTCTCCATCTGCTCGATCAGCTTGGCGGCCTTGTTGTAGCCGATGTTCAGATGCCGCTGGATGAAGGAGGTGGAGGCCTTCCCCTCCCGCGCCACCACCGCAACCGCCTGGTCGAACAGGCTTTTCTCCCCGTCGCTCGCCCCGGCAATGCCGGACATCAGGGACTCGGCGTCGCCATCGGCGGGTTCGGTGACCTCATCGACATAGGCCGGTTCACCCTGTTCGCGCAGGAAGGCCACCACGCGCTCGACCTCCTCATCGGAGACGAAGGGGCCGTGGATGCGGGTGATCCGCCCGCCGCCCTGCATGAACAGCATGTCGCCCTGACCGAGGAGCTGTTCGGCGCCCTGTTCGCCCAGGATGGTGCGGCTGTCGAACTTGCTGATGACCTGGAAGCTGATGCGGGTCGGGAAGTTCGCCTTGATCGTGCCGGTGATCACGTCCACCGAGGGCCGCTGGGTCGCCATGATCACATGGATACCGGCGGCACGGGCCATCTGTGCGAGGCGCTGGACGGCCTGCTCGATCTCCTTGCCGGCGACCATCATCAGGTCGGCCATTTCGTCGACCACGACCACGATGAAGGGCAGGGTTTCCAGGGCCAGAGGCTGATCCTCGAACGTCGGGCGGCCGGTGTCGGGATCGAAGCCGGTCTGGACGCGGCGGGTGACGACCTCTCCCTTGGCGCGCGCCTCGGCGACCCGGTCGTTGTAGCCGCCGACGTTGCGGACACCCAACTGGCTCATGGCGCGGTACCGCCGCTCCATCTCCCGCACCACCCATTTCAGGGCGGTGACGGCCTTGGCGGGTTCCGTCACGACGGGGGCCATCAGATGGGGGATGCCCTCGTAGATCGAGAGTTCCAGCATCTTCGGGTCGATCAGGATCAGCCGGCACTGGTCGGGGGACAGGCGATACAGCAGCGACAGGATCATCGCGTTGACACCGACCGATTTGCCCGACCCGGTGGTGCCCGCGATCATCAGATGGGGCATCCGGGCCAGGTCGGAGACGATGGTCGTGCCGCCGATGTCCTTGCCAAGCGCCAGGGTCAGCTTGCCGGCGTTCTTCTGGACCTCATCGCTCGCCAGGATTTCGTGCAGGTAGACGGTCTCCCGGCGGGCGTTCGGGACCTCGATCCCGATGACGTTGCGGCCGGGGACGGTGGCGATGCGGACCGCGGTGACCGACAGGCTGCGCGCCACGTCGTCCGCCAGCCCGATCACCCGGGCGGACCGGATGCCCGGCGCGGGTTCGAGTTCGTACAGCGTGACCACTGGCCCGGGCCGGATTTCCACGATCGCGCCCTTGACGCCGTAGTCGTCGAGCACCGTTTCCAGCAGGCGGGCATTGGCCTGCAAGGCGTCCTCGCTGGGGCCATGATCGGCGCGGGCGGGCGGGCGCTTCAGCAGATCGAGGCCGGGGAACCGCCAGCCGGGTTCGTTCAGTTCCAGGCGGCCCTGCTCGACGGGCTTTACCTTGGTCGGTGGCGGCACGTGGACCTTGGGCTTGGACACCGGCGCCGGGCGCTCGTCGCGCGGTTCCTCTGGCGTG
Source organism: Acetobacteraceae bacterium (assembly GCA_947476855.1). The sequence continues at coordinate 1,196 of CANJSR010000402.1, read as the reverse complement.
TCGTCCATCATCAGGGGCGGCGGAGGCGCCGGGGCACGGGATGGCCGGGATTCGGTCGAACGGGGGGTGATGGGGGCGGGCGCCTCATCCTCGGGCCGCATGCCGGGTTCCTTGGTCAGGACCTGCCGCAGCCAGGACGACGCCGCGCCCACCCCGTCGACGCCGCCGCGGACCGAGGACACGACTGCCCCCCGTCCCCCAGCCACCCCAGCCCTCGTTACATACCGTGCTGCTCGGCCGGCCGTCCGCCATTCCCCGGCGGACAGGCCCAAAGCGAGGGCGGCCAGTCCGAGGCCCAGCGCCCCGCCAACCAGCCAGACCACGATGGTGCCGACGATCCCGAGCAGCCCGTGGCCAAAGCCGAGCGCGGTGTCGGAGAGGACCTTGCCGATGGCGCCGCCGAAGCCGGCGAGGGACGGCCAGGCGATGCCGGGCGGGGCGGGGATCGTGGCGAACAGGGCGGCCAGGACAGGCAGGGCGGAGAGCAGGGCGGCGAGGCGGGCGGCCATGCTGCCGAGGCCTCGGTGCGATCCGATCCGCCAGGCCCAGGCCAGCATCGCGAGGCCCGGCAGGGCGCCCGCCACGCCGAAGCCCTGCAGCAGCAGGTCGGCGATCATGGCACCCATCGGCCCGCCCATGTTGACGGCCGGCCGCGGAGTCGCGGTGTTCAGCGACGGATCGCGCGGATCGTAGGTGGCGAGCATGACCAGCACGGCCAGACCGGCCAGGCCAAGCGCGATCGCGCCGACCTCGGCGGCCCGCCGGCTCATGATCAGTTTCAGGGCGGGCGAGGCGAGGCGGCGAGCCGCCAGGGTCGAGGTTCGGGCAGCCATGGTTCCTGCGCTTTCCGCATTGTTGCGGTCACGCTGGAACTATAGCGCCGAACCCCCTGACACAGAAGAGGTATCAGAAGACCTGTTCACCATGCAGCACGATATCCAGGCCTTCCCGCTCCTCATCCGTGCTGACCCGCAGCCCGACGAGCAGATCGGTGATCTTGAGCAGGATGAAGCTCATGATGCCGACGAAGACGATGGTCGCCACGATGGCGATGGCCTGGATTCCCAGCAGCTCCAGCCCACCGACATAGACGCCGTTCGGTGCCTCCTTGGTCGCGGTCAGGGGGCCGTAGGCGAACCAGCCGGTGGCCAGCATGCCGATCATCCCGGCGATTCCATGCACCCCGAAGGCGTCCA
>CANJSR010000401.1 GCA_947476855.1 Acetobacteraceae bacterium | reverse complement strand
GGCCGGGAAGATGAAGTAGTGATCGTCGAGCGCGTTCTTCGGGATCGCCACGCTCAGCAGCAGGTCGAACGCTTCCATTTTGGGAACGTTGTTCCACAGCCATTGGAACAGGTGATCGGCCTTGTTCGACTCACCGCGGTTGCAGGCCACGAGGAAGGCGGCCTTCGTCGCCTCCGCGCCATGTGCCACGGACGCCTTGCCGGTGCCGTCGCCGGCCAGGTACTCGGCCTGCGTCACCGCGCCGCCGGCCGCGTCCAGAGGCGCGAATTCCAGCAGGCTGTAGGGAGACGTCACGGGGTCATGGATGTGCTTGTTGGACAGCGCGACATGCTGCAGCACGGGCAGGAACCGGTCCTCGCCCTCCAGCCGCTCGGACAGCTTGGCCACTGCGTAAAGGCCGGCCATCGGATGCAGCGGGCCGCCGTGGTGGCCAGGCGGCAGGTCGGACGACCGGACCACCGCCAGCACGGATGCCGTGAGCATGGTCTTGATCGGCACGCCCCCGCGCAGCTTTTCGAGGGTACGGTCCAGGATTTCGCTCCGAGGGGTTTCCTCGATGAACTGGACCAGGGGTTCTATGGCATCATCGTATCGGACCCGTTCCGGCATGGTGAACTATCCCTTGATTGTTTCTATCGATCGTCAGACGCACTCTCACGCTATCAACGGCGGGGTGCCTTGCCATCCGCCTGGCTGTCGGTTTCTCCCGGGGGGCTGGCTTGTCGTGGATCGTTGCGCGCCAGCACTATCCAATCAGTGGAAAGGCCGCTCCCTGGGCCCCCTCAGCCATGGACGGACAGCAGGCAAAGCGGCGCCTTTGTCAGTCTGACGGGGATCGTCGGACCGGATTGGCCTGATGTCAATATTGTTGTGTGCCACCGCGCGGCGGTCGATTCGGCGACGAATCGGTTGATCAGCCGCCCGTCGCCTCGACGATCGCCACGTCCAGCAGCCGCTCGATCACTTCGGGCTCCTGCGCGCCGGCGATGGCATGCTGCCCGCCGATCACGAAGCAGGGCACGCCATTGATGCCCAGCCGGTGGGCGCGGAGGTTGTCGGCATGGACCGTGTCGGTCTCTTCCTCCGACGCCAGGAACCGGGCCGCATCCGTCCCATCGAGCCCGCAGGCCACCGCGATGGCGGTCAGCACATGCTGGTCGCCAATGTCATGCCCATCCGTAAAATGCGCCGAGAACAACATCTCCACCATCGAATCCGCTCGGCCGAACCGCGCGGCATAGCGCACGAGCCGGTGTGCATCGATGGAGCAGGGGGTCCGGTGGATCCGGTCGAAGCGGAACAGGATGCCCTCCCCGCGGCCGGTGTCGGAGATCGCCTGATACAGGCGGCGCGCCCGCTCCTCCCCACCGAACTTGCGGACGACATAGTCGGGGCGGGACATGCCATAGCGGGGCATTTCGGGATTGAGCAGGAACGGCCGCCACGTCAGCTCGAACAGCAGGTCGGGCCGGCGCCGCAACGTCCGCATCAGCCGCCGGACCCCCAGGTAGCACCAGGGGCAAACGAGATCGTGGACGATCTCGATCCGCAGGCGGGCCTTGGGTGGTGCGAGGATGTTCACCGGGGGACTCTGGCTTGGCCGCTTCGGATTGTCACGTGCTTATGGCGGCCAGCCGAAGTGCGCCGCGGTCACGGCTGTGAGGGAGGGACGACTTCGGTAACGAAGACAACCGATTCGCTGACCAGGGGGAACACCTTGTATCGCGCGATCTCCCGCAGACCGGCACCGTCGATGAGTTGCCTGACCTCTTGCGGCCGCAGGGGGTAGTCGGCGGGTCGCTGGTGGCCGAGCCGGACCTTCAACCAGCGGCGCAGTCGGTGATAGGGCGTGTCCAGTCCTTGCGTGAAAACGACCCGCCCGGCGGTCACGCTGCGAACGGCCTTCAAGAATCGGATCTGTTCCGGCAGGGGAAAGTGCATCAGCACCCGGGCGCACAGCGCTCCGTCGAAGCGCAGGCCGGCCTCGGGGAGAAGCCGAGCGTCATGGACCTCTGTACGGAACCGCTCACCGAAGGCACTGAGGCGACGTGCCGCGACCTCGAGCATTTCGGCCGAGACGTCAACGCCGATGACCTGGAACCCTTCCTGCAGCAGCGGCTCCGCGAGGCGGCCGGTGCCGCAGGGCACGTCGCCGATCACCGCGCCCGCGGGCAGGCCGGCGAACCCCTTGCGGATGGTGCGCTTCTCCAGGGCATTGAACAGACGTCCGGCCAGGCTGCTGAAGCGGGAGGCGTCATAGTCCTCGGCCACGGCGCGGTTCTTGTAGTAGTTGGCTGGGTTCCAGGTGCGCGCGGTGGGCTTCATCGGTGCTCGTTCGGTTCGTTGCGGCGGACGTGGCGGGTTATCGCCACTGGGTGTTGACGGATAGATGGCGAATGAGACGGCGTAGCTGCCACTCCGCCCCCAGGGCCTTCACCCAGTTCCGGCCAGAAACCTGCCCCATGAGCAGGCGCAGGGCGTTGCACAGCCGAGCCCAGGCCAGGGGGCGGCTGGGCAGCGTCATCGCGCCGTCCCGGCAATAGCCAGCTTCGAACGCTTCAAGCAAGACGGCCGCGCGCCGGGAATGCTGCAAACGCCGGGGATCGTGCAGCAGCAGGAAAAGGTGGTTCTGGAACTGCGCGACATCGTTCATGGCCGCGTTCACGAAGCACAATTCGACGTCGATGCCGACCAGCCGATCCTGGTGGACGATCAGGTTGTCGGGCTTGAAGTCCCCGTGCAGCAGCGACGCGGGAACCTTCTGGCCCGCGATATCCACCGCGCTTTCTGCCAGGCGGTCGATCACGCCCGCCGCATAGGAGGAAATCCGGGGAGAAACCTTGCCGGCGCTCTCCCGCAAGTCGGCCATCATGGCCGCGGTTTCCAGACCTCTCGGTTCCGCGCGCTGGGACCGATGCAGGGTCGCCAGCCAGAGGCCGGCCTTGCGGACCAGGTCGGTCGCGGTGGGCAACGAGCCGGACAGGATGGATTGCCCGAGCGTCGGTCCCTCAACCCACTCCATCACCACCACGCCAAGCGGTTCCAGCAAGGCCAGCGGCTGAACGATGCGGAGGTTCGGCTGGTTCTGGCTGATCTCACGCGCCTGCCACAGGGCTGTGAAATAGGCTTCTGCTTCCGCTACCTCGGGGCGCTTTGTCGCGGGGTCGAAGAACGCCTTGATCGCGACTGGAGCCGGATAGTGCGATGCCTCCATCAGGAACACACGGGACCGGTTCTGCACGGCGACCGGTCCGTGCAACTGGAAGGCAGGGTCCGCGGTCCCGTCCGGCAGAAGCAGCGTTCGCAGCGCTTCCTGGAACAGTTCGGGACGGTCGATGTCGACATCAAGCTCCGCCGGGGCCGGTCCTTCCGGCGGGCGATTGTCGCGCAACTCGGGCCAGATGCTGGTCCTGGGATCAAGCGTCGCCGGGGATGAGGGGGCATCGATCCCAAATGATGGGCAGGCCTGTTTCACGATGATCGGTTGATCATCCGGCCTGGTGTGGCCTTGGATATCCGTTGAGAGCGCGACGCGGCCGGACCGCGCGAACGCCGAGCGCTCTCTGGTTGTGGGGTGTGTGCGGAGCGCGGACGCGACCGATGATTCCAGGCGGTCAATGTCGAGCGTAATGCGTACAATGGCAACCAGTCAGAGGCATGGCCTCGACTGCAAGGGTAATCGTGTTCTGCGGTGGGACTCGCAACGTTCTGCATGGCGACGAACCATAGGCCTCGAAGTCAGAGCCTGTCACGACGCAAACCGGAGTTCCGCGACATTTTGCAGTAAGTTGTCCTAAATCAAAAGTATGATGCGGTGATCTGAAACAATCTGTTGGTCCACTCGAACATATCTCTGGCATCGTTCAACATTATCTGGATGATATGTGCCTACAAAAAAATTAGAATTATACAAAAATATGTCGTCTGTCTCGGCATCCAAGACGCAGCGGGCGTCCGTTGCCGGACGCCCGCGATCCGCCCTCAGGCGATGGAGGAGTTGAAGTTACCGCCATCCAACAGCAGGTTATGCCCGACGATGAAGCCGATATTGGCGGAGCACAGGAAGGCGCAGGCGTCGCCGAATTCCGCCGGGATGCCGACCCGTCCGGTGGGCGTGCCTGCGGCGCGTTCGGCGATGATATCGTCCACCGGAACGTTCCGCTGTTTCGCGGTGGCCATCGCACCGCTACGCAGGCGGTCGGTCAGGAACGGCCCTGGCAGGATGTTGTTGATGACGACGTTGTGGCGGGCGACCTGACGTGCGAGGCCGGCGACGAAGCCGGTGAGGCCGGCGCGGGCGCCGTTGCTCATGCCCAGGTTCGGGATCGGGGACTTCACGGACGCCGAGGTGATGTTGACGATCCGGCCGAACTTCCGCTCCACCATGCCGTCGACCACTGACTTGATCAGGAAGATCGGCGCCAGCATGTTCTGGTCGACCGCCTTGATCCAGTCTTCCCGCGTCCAGTCGCGGAAATCGCCATGCGGCGGACCACCGGCATTGTTCACCAGAATATCCGGCGCCGGGCACGCCGCCAGCGCCGCCGCTCGGCCTTCCTCGGTCGAGATGTCGCCGGCCACGACGGTGACGTTCGCGCCGGTTTCCT
>CANJSR010000400.1 GCA_947476855.1 Acetobacteraceae bacterium | reverse complement strand
CTTCCTCCGCCTGCCCGCCGTCATCGCCGTCGTCACCAACATGGACCCCGAGCACCTGGATCACTGGGGCACCGCCGAGGCGATGGTCGCCGGCTATGACCAGTTCGTCGCCAATATCCCATTCTATGGCTTCGCGGTCCTCTGCATCGACCATCCCGGCGTGCAGCAGATGATCCCGCGTTTGTCGGACCACCGGATCATCACCTACGGCTTCTCCCCCCAGGCCGATGTCCGCGCCGACCGCGTCGTGCCGGACAAGCTCGGTTCCACCTTCGAGGTCACGGTCACCGACCGGCTCCGCAACCGGCCGCGCCGCATGGGCCCGTTCCGCCTGCCGATGCTCGGCGCCCACAACGTGCAGAACGCGCTGGCCGCCATCGCCGTGGGCGTGGAAATGGAGATCGACGACGCCACGCTGCGGAGCGCCTTCCTTGGCTTCAAGGGCGTCAAGCGCCGCTTCACCAAGACCGGGGAAGCCGGCGGGATCACCGTGATCGACGACTACGGCCACCATCCGGTCGAAATCGCCGCCGTGCTGAAGGCCGCCCGCCAGGCCGGCGCGCGCGATGTCGTGGCCGTCGTGCAGCCGCATCGCTACACGCGCCTCGAATCCCTGTTCGCCGAGTTCTGCACCTGCATGAACGACGCCGGCACGGTGATCGTCGCCGATGTCTACGCCGCCGGGGAAACCCCGATCCCCGGCATCAACCGTGATGCCCTGGTGGAGGGCCTGCGCGCCCGCGGCCACCGCAGCGTCGTGCCGCTGCCCAGCCCCGGTCGCCTCGGCGAAATGGTCCATGCCATCGCCCGCCCGGGTGACTTCGTGGTGTGCCTGGGCGCCGGATCGATCACCAACTGGGCCGCCGCCCTGCCGGCGGAACTCACGGAACTTCAGGCCGGCAGCCCCAGGCGCGCCGCGGGCGGTGGCGGATGAGCGGGGCAAGCCTCCTTTCCCGCCCCGTCCGGGCCAGCAGCGGCGCCGGTTCCCCCAGTGGTGCGGCCAGCGGCCTGCCCCGGATCACGACCCTGCGGCCGGATGAGCTTCCCCCCCTGCGCGGGCGGGTGCAGTTCGACGCGCCGCTGGCCCCGTTCACCTGGTTCCGCGCCGGCGGCCATGCCGAGGTGCTGATCCGCCCGGCCGACGCCGATGACCTCGCACGCTTCCTGGCGCAACTGCCGCTGGAAATCCCGGTGCATGTGATCGGCTCCTGCTCCAACCTGATCGTGCGCGACGGCGGGCTGCCGGGCGTGACGGTCCGGCTGATGCGCGGGTTCTCGGCCATCCGGATGGACGGTTCGGCGCTGGAAGCGGGCGCCGCCGCGCTCGACATCACCGTCGCCGAACATGCCGCCGCCGCCGGCCTGACGGGGCTGGAGTTCATGTCGGGCATCCCCGGCTCGGTTGGCGGGGCCGTGACGATGAACGCCGGCGCCTACGGCGGCGACATCGCCGGCGCGATCGAGTGGGCCGATATCGTGACCCGGTCGGGGGAGCGGCGGCGGATGTTCGCCTCCGACCTGCGGTTCAGCTACCGCCACGCCTCCATCCCCTCTGGCTCGGTCGTCGTCTCCGCCCGCTTCCATGCCTCCCCCGGCGCGCCGCCGGTGATCGCCGAACGGATGCGGGACATCCGGGCGATGCGGGAGGCTTCGCAGCCGGTGCGGGCGCGCACGGGCGGATCGACGTTCCGCAACCCCGAAGGCACGCCTGGCGGCATGAAGGCCTGGGAACTGATCGACGCCGCCGGCTGCCGGGGCCTGCGGATGGGCGGGGCACAGGTCAGTGAGAAGCACTGCAACTTCCTGATCAACACTGGCGGCGGCACCGCAACCGAGATCGAGGCGCTGGGCGAGGAAGTCCGCCGCCGCGTCCGCGCCGCGACCGGCGTCACCCTGGAATGGGAAATCCGCCGCATCGGCATTCCCGCCGCTCCAAACACCGGCGGCACGCATCCGGAGAACCAGTCATGACCCGAGTTGTCGTCCTGTACGGCGGGATCTCCGCCGAACGCGAGGTCAGCCTGTCCTCCGGCCGGAAGGTCATTGAGGCCCTGCGCGAGGGCGGCTTCGAGGTCACCCCGATCGACGTGGGGGAGGATCTGGCCGCCGTCATCACCGCGATCCGGGACGCGAAGCCCGACGCCGTGTTCAACGCCCTGCACGGGCGGTTCGGAGAGGACGGGGCGATCCAGGGCGTGCTGGACTGGATGGGCATTCCCTATACGCATTCCGGCGTGCGCGCCTCGGCGCTGGCGATGGACAAGGCGGCCGCGAAGGCCGTGTTCCAGTCCGCCGGCCTGCCGGTTGCGCCGGGACGGGAGGTCGATGTCGCCGAACTGGAAGCCGCCGATCCGCTGCCTCTCCCGTATGTCGTCAAGCCGGTGAACGAGGGGTCCTCGGTCGGGGTGGAGATCATTCGTTCCGGCGACAACCGGCGGGCCGAGGTCGCGCGGGCGTGGCGCTACGGCAAGGTGGCGATGGTGGAGGAATACATCCCCGGCCGCGAACTGACCGTCGGCGTGATGGGCGACAAGGCGCTGGCGGTGACCGAGATCATGGCCGAGGCCGGCGTGTTCTACGACTACGAGTCCAAGTACAGCGACGGCGGATCGCGTCATGTGGTGCCGGCGGCGGTACATCCCGACGCCTATGCCCGCGCCCTGGACGTCGCCCTGGCCGCGCATCGCGCGATCGGCTGCCGCGGGGCCACCCGCTGCGACTTCCGCTACGACGACACCAAGGGGGAACCTGGCCGCCTGGTGCTGCTGGAAATCAACACGCAGCCTGGCCTGACGCCGACCTCCCTGCTGCCCGAGCAGGCCGCCCATCTGGGCATGAGCTTCCCGCGCCTCTGCGCCTGGATGGTGGAGAACGCCGCATGCCGGGTGTGATGATCCATTCCACCGGGAAAAGGACGCGGGCATGAGCAGGCGGCCCTCCAACTCGGTCAAGGACCGGCTGTCCCGGTGGGACATGAACAAGCGCCGCCTGCGCAGGTTCGTCCGCCCCGGTGCCTGGATCCTGTTCGCCGTCCTGGTCCTGAGCCTCGGCACCGCGATCGTGCGGTCCGCCGATCCTGGCGGCACCGCGCTGAGTTTCCGGGAACGGCTGGGTGGGGCCACGGGCTTCGCCGGCCTGCGCATCACCGAGGTGGTGATCCAGGGTCGGGCCAATACGCCGGAACCCCTGCTGCGGGCGGCGCTGGGGGTGAACAAGGGCGACCCGATCCTCGGCTTCTCGGTCGAACAGGCCCGCAAGCGGATCGAGGAGCTGAGCTGGGTGGAGCAGGCCACCGTCGAACGCCGCCTGCCCAACACCGTCGTGGTCTTCCTGCAGGAGCGCAGGCCCTTCGCGGTGTGGCAGAATCAGGGGAAGTTCGTCCTGATCGACCGCGCGGGCCAGGTGGTCGACAACCAGGACGTCGCGCATTTCCGCCATCTGCCGCTGGTCGTCGGCGCGGGCGCGCCCAACGGTGCCGCCGCGCTGCTGGACACGATCCAGGAACGCCCCGCCCTGGCCGGACGCATCGTCGCCGCGGTCCGGGTCGCGGAGCGCCGCTGGAACCTGCGGATGAAGAACAACGCCGACGTCATGCTGCCCGAGGGGCACGAGGCCGCGGCGCTCGACCGGCTGCTGCAACTGCACCAGACGCAGGCGATCCTGGACCGGCCGCTGTCCGCCATCGACCTGCGGTTTGCCGACAAGCTCGTGGTCCGGCCGCGCGCGGATGCGAAGCCGGACGGCAAGTCCGACTCCAAGTCCGGCGCGACATCCGCCGGCGCGCCCAGCACGACATCTGCTGGCGCGCCCAGCACGACAGCCGCCGGCGCCCCCGCCGTGCCGGTCAGCAGCAAGAAACCGATCTGAGGGAGCCCGGGAATGAATGACATGCCCCGCCGAGCGCTGCCGCCACCCGAGGATCCTCCGCCCGAGCCGGATCGGGGGCGGCCACATCGCGCCGGTCCGTTCGGCGTGCTGGACATCGGCACGACCAAAGTCGCCTGCCTGATTGCCCGCATCGACAGCGACGGCAAACCCCGCGTGCTGGGCTTCGGCTGGCAGAAGGGACGCGGCGTCAATGGCGGCGGGATCAACGACCTGGAGAAGGCGGAGCGCGCCATCCGCGCCTGCGTCGGCCAGGCCGAGGACATGGCCGATACCCGCCTGCAGAAGGTCATCGTCAACCTGAGCTGCGGGCAGCCGGAATCCCGCCTCTACAACGTCCAGTGGCCGGTGGGCGGACGCGCGGTATCCGATGAGGACATCCGTGGCGTCGTGCATGAAGGCCGGACGCGCGCGCTGATCGAGGGGCGGCAGTCGATCCATGCCATCCCGCTGCAATTCTCGGCCGATGCGACCGACCGGGTCACCGATCCGCGCGGGCTGTTCTGCTCGACGCTGGGCGCCCGCCTGCACATCGTGGACGCCGCGGCCACGGCGCTGCGGTCGCTGGAGGCCTGCATCGCCCGCTGCGACCTGGAAATCGAGGAACTGGTATCCGCCCCGATGGCGGCCGGCCTGTCCACGCTGGTGCCGGATGAGCGTGAACTCGGCGCCACGGTGATCGACATGGGCGGCGGCACGACGGGGATCGCGGTCTTCGCCGAGAACCAGTTG
>CANJSR010000399.1 GCA_947476855.1 Acetobacteraceae bacterium | reverse complement strand
GGCGCTCGTGTTCGGCGAACCCGCCGGGGACTGGGTGGCCGACCAGATCCGGGACTGCGAGCTGATCGCCCCGGCGCTGCTGGACTATGAAATGGCGAATGTCTGCCTGGTCAAAAGCCGCAAGCAGCCCGCGCTCCGGAACGCCCTGCGGCGCGCGCTGGCGATGCCCGGCCCGGGCGTGGAGACGATCCAGGTGGACCACATGGAAGTGCTGACCCTCGCCGAGGACACCGGCCTGACGATCTACGACGCGGCCTATCTGTGGCTGGCGCAGTCGATGGGGACGGGGCTGGTGACGCTCGACAAGCAACTCGCCGCCGCGATGGCGTCACCCCGATGACCCAGCCTTTGATGTTCACCTTCGCGGATGATGGCGCGATCCCGAACTCCCGCCTGCCGTTGCTGGTCTATCGCGCGGCCCTGCCCGCAGATCCCGTGGCGATGGAGCAGGCCTTCGCCGCCCACCAGTGGCCGCCCGCATGGCGCGACGGGGTCCATCCGTTCCACCATTTCCACAGCAACACGCATGAAGCCCTGGGAGTCGCCCGCGGCAGCGCGAAGGTCCAGTTCGGCGGCCCGACCGGACAGGCACTGACGGTGCAGGCCGGCGATGTGGTCGTGGTGCCCGCCGGCGTCGGCCACTGCAACCTGGAGCAGACGGCCGACCTGCTGATCGTCGGCGCCTATCCCGACAACGCGCCTCGCCCGGACATGCATCGCGGCCGGAGCAGCGACCACGCCCGCGTGGTGCGCGACGTGGCGGCCGTGCCGATGCCGAACGCCGACCCGGTCTCCGGCGTCGACGGACCGATGCGCGACGCCTGGTCCTGACCTACTCGTGCGGGCGGAGGTCGTTGTTCGGTCGGTGATCCCCGGCCATCCACCGCTTCAGCTCCGCATGCGCGTCGGATCGGCGGATGCGGTCGATGGCGGCGGCTTCCGGCGGATCAACGGTGAACTCCACGATCAGGCCGTCGGGTGAGGCGCAATACATCGACTTGCAATAGCCATGATCCGTCTCCCGCGCTGGCGTGCCTGCGGCCTTCAGCCGGTCGACCAGCTCCGCATAGCCCGCCTCGTCCACCTTGAAGGCGACATGGTCGAAGATGCCGATCTCGGCCGGCTTCTCTGCCTGCGTCCGGCGATAGACTTCGTCATCCGCGAAGGAGAAGAACGCCAGCGCCCCGCCATCCGCCATGCCGTAGAAAGTGTGGCACATTGGGACCTCCCGGTTGACCCAGGGGCTGAAATGGCTCTCGCACCAGGTGGCGATCAGGGGAATACCCAGGACATCCTCGAAGAAGGCGCGGTTGGCCTCCTGGTCGCGGACGACATAGGCATGGTGATGCAGGCGTACCGGCGGGTGGGACAGCAGCTTGGTCATGACAGGATCCTCCGATCCCAGCTTGCCCCCGGCCCTTGTGTCGCCGCAAGCTGATCCGAAGCAGGAGGACTCCCATGGCGAAACGACAGCCTCGCGTGGCCATGATCGGCGTTCTGGCGGCGGCGATGGCCTGACGGACGGAGCGCGGCGCGATGGAGGAAGTCTTCGGCCTGCTGCTGGTCTTCGGCGTGATTGTCGGCGGCTGGGTGCTGGGGATCATTGGGTTCACCTCCGCCCGCCGAGCGTTGCGGGAGGTCGCGGCGCTGCGGGCACAGGTGGAGGGCCTGAGTGGGACGGAGGCGATGCCTCGCGCCGCGACGGCCGGCGCGGTCCCAGACCATGGCGGGATGCCGGCACCGCCACGCCAGCCCGAACATACAACCGACGGCGTGGCGGCGGCCCGACCTTCCATGCCGTCCCCTTGGGCACCTGCCCCGCATTCGCCCGGTGATCAACCGCTGGGCACGTCCGGAGACGCCGCCGCTGGCGCCCCCGAACCCGACGCCCCCTACGCCGAACCACCCCCGCCCGGTCGCAGCCTCGAAGACCTGCTGACCGCCCGCTGGGGAGTCTGGGCCGGCGCCGTTGCCCTGCTCATGTCCGGCGTCTTCCTCATCCGCTACGCCGTCGAGAACGAACTCCTCGGCCCGGAGGTCCGCTGCCTGCTGGGCTTCATGCTGGGCACCGCCCTGATAGGCGGCGCCGAATGGCTGAGGCGGCGCAGCGACGGGAGTGACCAGGCGCCCCCCGCCCTCGCATCCGGGGGTGTCGCCATCCTGTATGGCGCGGCCTACGGGACCGGGGTGCTGTACGGGTTGGTGCCTCCGCTGGTCGGCTTCGCGCTGCTCGCCGCGGTGTCCCTGACCGGCCTCGCTTTGTCCCTGCGCTTTGGCCAGTTGGTCGCCGCGATCGGCATCGCCGGGGGCTTCGTCACGCCGGCGCTGATCGAGACCGACGATCCGTCTTTGCCCGGGCTATTCACCTATCTCCTGTTCGTCACCGCCGCCGCGCTCGCCGTCGTGCGTTATACCGCCTGGGTCTGGCTGGGCTGGGCCACGACGATCGCCGGCGCGATCTGGGTGCTGCTGGCCCTGGTCAGCGGCCCGACCATCGACCTCTGGGCCGCCGCTTTGTTTGTCCCCGCCGCGGCCGCCCTGAATTTGGGGCTGCTGCCCGGCGCCGCGCTGGAGCATGCGATCGGCCGCCGCCTCGCCTGGGTGCCGTGCGCCGCGCTGGGTCTTTCCGGGCTGCTGGTGGCCCAGGCGAGCCAGACCTGGGACACCCGCGCCGGCGTGCTGCTGATGGCGCCGCTGCTGGTGTGGAAAGCCGCGCGAGAACCTCGGCTGCGTCTGCTTCCCTTCCTCGGCGCTCTGCTGGGCCTGTTGCTGCTGACCGGCTGGTCCGTCCGAGTCACCGACTGGCCCGATCTGATCGCCCCTCCCGGCGCCTGGAAACCGGCCGTGGTGTGGGACCTGATGACGACCGCCGGGGTCTTCGCTGGGTTCCTCGGCGCCGCTGGGCTTTGGTTCCAGCGGCGATCGGCGTTTCCGCTGCCATGGGCGAGCCTCACGGCCTCGGTGCCGGTCATCGCGCTGGCCATCGCCTATGCGCGGATCACGGCGTTCCAGACCCGGTTCGACTGGGCCCTAGCGGCCTTCCTGCTCGCCGCCGGGCTGGTGGGGACGACGGCGCAGGCTATGCGTGGGCAGGCCGCGATATCGCGCCAGATCGCCGGCACCCATGCCGCGGGTGCCTCCGCCGCGCTGGCGCTGGGCTGCGCGATGGTGCTGTCGGACCAATGGCTGTCGGTCGCGATCGCCCTGCTGCTGCCTGCGCTGGCCTGGATCGAGGCGAAGGCCGACCTGCCGCCTTTGCGCCTCATCGCCCGGGCGGTCGCCGGGGTCGTGCTGGTCCGGCTGCTGCTGAACTGGCATCTGCTGGATTACAGCTTCGGCGACACGCCGGTGGTGAACGGGCTGCTCGCCGCCTACGGCGTGCCGGCCGCCGCCTTTGCCCTGGCCGCGATCCTGTTCCGCCGCCGCGGCGATGACGCGACGGTCGCGGTCCTGCAGGCAGGATCAGCCGCGCTCGCGACCGTGCTGGTGGGCATGGAAATCCGCCATGGCTTCGGCCACGGAGACATCGCGCGGGAGGATATGCGCTTTGCCGAGGTGGCGCTGCACGTCACCTCCCTGGCCATCGTCGCCGTCGTGACGATGCGGATCGCGGCCCGCGTGGGCGGAGCGGCGCTCGCCTGGTCCTGGCGCATCCAGGGCGGGGTGGCGTTGTTTCTCGGCACCGCGCTGCTGCTGCCCGCGAGCCCCGTGGTCACCAACGACCCAGTTGGCGCATGGCCGCTGCTCGACTGGCTGCTGCCGGGGTATCTGCTGCCGGCTGGGTTGGCGCTGCTGGCCGCCCGCCATCCCTCGGCGCGGGTGATGCGGCCGGTCCTGTCGGCCTACGCGCTGCTCGCCTTGCTGGCCTGGGTGACGCTGGAAATCCGGCATCTGTTCCATGGCGAGCGGATCGGCTTCGATGTTGAGGTGGAGTCGGCTGAACTCTGGGCGTGGTCGGGTGCCTGGCTGGTGACCGGAGCTGCCCTGCTGGTGGCGGGGTTGCGGCGGGCCGAACGCCCGATGCGGCTGGCGGGGATCGCGATTGTCGCCCTGACCACGGTCAAGGTCTTCATCGTGGACATGAGCGCGCTGGAAGGCCTGTGGCGCGTGCTCTCGTTCCTGGGCCTGGGCCTGGCGCTGATCGGGATGGGGGCCGTCTACGGGCGGCTGGCCGGGAAGAAGCGGGAGGAGGGGAAGCCGCCGCCGGAGGGGCGTTAAGGCCCCAGACCGCCGGACGGCGGTTAAAGTCCCAGCCGCCCCAGCATCACCCGCGTTCGCGTCCGGGCCGAGACCGGGGACCGAGCGAAGGCCCTCAGGTCCACCGGATTGTCGATGTCCAGGCCGATCCCCGGCACGCGCACGATCGTCGGCTCGAGCCCATGCGCGCGCGACGTCATCAGATGCGGGAAGAAACTGTCATCGCCGAACCGCAGCGGGATCACCCCCGGCGGATTGCACAGGACCGCGTTCGATCCAAGCTCATCATGCGCCGGAGCGATCGTGAAGGACGGCGCGTCGAGGCAGGAGGAGACGACGGCGTTGACCTCGGCCGAGGTCGCGCCGGGGATGTCACCCGGCAGGGTCAGCAGGGCGCCGAGCCCCTCCCGCTGGATGACGCGGGCCATGCCCATGACCGCGGCGGTGTGGCCGTCGCGCGGGTCCTCGGTCACCACG
>CANJSR010000398.1 GCA_947476855.1 Acetobacteraceae bacterium | reverse complement strand
GCCGGTCGCGATGCGGATTGAGGCCCATGGTTTCGGTATCGACGGCGACGACCTTGCCGAGGCTCAGGCCGTCGGGCAGGTCATGCCGGTGCAGGTGGATTGTCGCGCCGGCCATGAATTGCGTGATGCTCATGTGTTGTTGGTGCCCAGGAGAAGACTCGAACTTCCACGACCTTTCGGCCACAGGTACCTGAAACCTGCGCGTCTACCAATTCCGCCACCTGGGCAACAGGCCTTGTGAAACCGCGATCCGCGTTTCCACAAGTGCGGGTAGGGCGCGGCATGTAGCTGCCAGCCGGAGGGACGTCAACAGGCGTTCCACCGATCGTGATGATTTTTCCTGTCGCCGCCCATTTCCCCCATGGCGCCGGACGGCCGGCGGTGACAAATAACGGCACGATTTGAATGCGGGAGCGGTGATCGCGATGACGATGCGCAGCGTGGCAACGGTCTTTGGCGGCTCGGGGTTCATCGGGCGGTATGTGGTGAAGCGGCTGGCACGCCAGGGATACCTGGTGCGGGTGGCGGTGCGCGACCCGGAAGCGGCGCTGTTCCTGAAGCCGATGGGCAGCGTGGGGCAGGTTGTCCCTCTGTATGCGAGCATCACGGACGACGCCTCGGTGGCCAATGCGGTGGCCGGGGCCGATGTGGTGGTCAACCTCGTGGGCATCCTCGCCGAATCGCGGGGTGCGGGCTTCCAGTCCGTCCAGGCCGAGGGCGCCGGGCGGGTCGCGCGCCTGTCGGCGGCGGCCGGGGTGGGGCGATTCGTCCATGTCTCGGCGATCGGCGCCGATGCCGCCAGCCCGAGCCGCTATGCCCAGAGCAAGGCTGCCGGGGAGCAAGCGGTGCGGGAGGCCTTCCCGGGCGCGACGATCATCCGTCCCTCGGTCGTGTTCGGGCCGGAGGACCAGTTCTTCAACCGCTTCGCGGCGATCGCGCGTCTCGCGCCGGTCATGCCGGTGATCGCGGGGGCGACGAAGTTCCAGCCCGTCTATGTGGGCGATGTCGCCGACGCGGTGATGGCGGCGGTCGCCCGTCCCGACGCGGTGGGCACGACGTATGAGATTGGTGGGCCGCGCGTCTGGTCGATGCGGGAGATCATGGCCTACATCCTGGCGGTCACCGGCCGCGACAAGATGATGGTCAATATCCCGATGTGCGTCGCCCGAATCCAGGCTGCGGTGATGGAACTGATCCCCGGCAAGCCGCTGACGCGCGACCAGCTTCTGCTGCTGCAGCGCGACAACGTGGCCTCGGCCGGGCTGCCGGGCCTGAAGGAACTCGACATCGTTCCGACGCCGGTCGAACTGATCGTGCCGGCCTATCTGCGCCGGTTCCAGCCGGGCGGGGGCCGCCGTCCGGTCGCCGCGACCCAGGTCGGTTAGCCGTATTGACGCCATTCCGTCGCGTCAGGCCCGCGCGGAGGCTTGGCGCGACGCGATCCGTGGTGCCATAACGGCGGGCGATGCGTGTACTTCACCATTTTCCGCTGTCGCCCTATTGCCGCAAGGTCCGTCTGGTCCTGGCCGAGAAGCGTCTGCCCTTCGAACCGCGCCTGGAACGGCCGTGGGAGCGGCGTGACGACTACCTCGAACTGAACCCGGCCGGCACGGTTCCGACCCTCATTGAGGATAACGGCCTGGTCATCCCCGATTCGGCGGTGATCTGCGAATATCTGGATGAGGCCTATCCGGATATCGGGCTGATGGGCCGCACCCTGGCGGAGCGGGTGGAAATCCGTCGCCTGGCCGCCTGGTTCGATGGTAAGTTCGCGCAGGAGGTCACGCAGAACCTCTATGGCGAGAAATACATGCGGCGTGTGGCCGGAAGGGGCAATCCCGATCCGGCGGCGATCCGCACCGGCTATACGGCCTTGCGCTATCATCTGGAATATATCGGCTGGCTGGCCGAGACGCGGAAATGGCTGGCCGGCGGGGTCCTGTCTTTGGCTGATTTCGCGGCGGCGGCGCATCTGTCGTCGCTGGATTTCATGGGGGAGGTGGATTGGAACCTCTCTCCGGCCGCCAAGGAGTGGTACGCGCGTATGAAGTCGCGTCCCTGCTTCCGCCCGCTGCTGACGGATCGCGTGCAGGGTGCACTGGCTGCCCCGCATTATGCCAATCTCGACTTCTGATCGGCGGATTGGGGTGACGACCGGCTTGACAGGCACCGAACCGGCCGACTAACACCTGCGCCTCGCAAGGATGGGCGCGTAGCTCAGCGGTAGAGCATCGCCTTCACACGGCGGGGGTCACAGGTTCAATCCCTGTCGCGCCCACCATCCTTCCCTCCCCCCCACAATAGCAGCCAACCCCGGCACGCATCCGCGCACCGGGGGCATTCGCTCAATCCAGGCTGAGGTTCACCTCCGTCGCGACCGAGCGCCAGCGGGCGAGTTCCGATTCGATCAGCTTGCGGAAGCTCTCCGGCGTGTTGACGAGCGGCAGGTAGCCGAGTTCGTCCATCCGCTTCACCATGGCGGGATGGCGCAAGCCCGCGTTGATCGCGGCGTTCAGGGTGGCGATCGCCTCGGGCGGAGTGGCGCTCGGCGCCATCAGGCCGGTCCAGGGCAGCAGGTCGAAGCCCGCCACGCCGGCCTCCCGCACCGTCGGCGTGTCGGGCATGATCGCGCTGCGCTCGGGCGCGCTGACCGCCAGGGCACGCAGCTTGCCGGCCTTGGCCTGCGGCGCGGTCAGGGAGAAGGAGATGAAGCCAGTATCGACATGGCCGCCCATGACATCGACCAGGGCCTCCGAATCGCCCTTGTAGGGGACGTGGACCATCTTGATGCCGGTCAGCATGGCGAAGTTCTCCATGCCCAGATGGTTGACCGTGCCGACGCCGGGGGAGGTGAAGGTGACCTTGCCCGGGTTCTGCTTCGCGTGGGCCACCAGTTCCTTTAGGGATGTCACCGGCAGGGCGTTCCGTGTCACCAGCAGATAGGAATAGCTGATCACCGACCCGACCGGGGCGAAGTCGCGCAGCGTGTCATAGGACAGCTTCTTCATGATGGCTGGCGCGATCGTCAGCGTGCCGGTGGTCCCCAGCAGCAGCGTATAGCCGTCCGCGGGGGCTGAGAGCACTGCCTGGACCGCGATGGCGCCGTTCGAGCCTGGCCGGTTCTCGACGATCACAGGCTGCTTCAGCGCGTCGGTGATCCGTTCTCCGATCATCCGCGCGGACAGGTCTCCCGGCCCGCCGGGGGCGAAGCCGACGATCAGCCGGATCGGCTTTTCCGGATACGCCGCGAGTGCGGCCCCGCCTGGCAGGGCCAGGGCGAGCAGAAGGGTAAGCAGGCGTTTCATGGGGGGCGTTCCTCGGTCTTTTACTCCGTGCCCCGCATTCTGATCGAACTGCCCTCCACCGCAAGCCCGACGCCCCGGAGCGGCGGCCATTCGGGTGGGCGGATTTCGTCGGCCGAAGGTCGTTCAACCGTCATCCCCGCGACGGGCGCGCGGATGACGGGACCGTTGCGTCGCGCGCCTTGTCGGCGTTCAGGCCCCCCTTACCGCCCGCGCGACGGCAGTTCCACGACGCCCGAACCGAGGACGGACAATTCATCGGTCTGGGTGCGGGCTTCCTGGGTGATCTCCACCAGATGCTTGCCGTCCTCGACCCATTTGCGCGCGACCTTGGCCGAGAAGAACAGCGTGTCGCCTTCCGGGTTATGACGCCTGATCTTGCAGCTTGCCTTGCGCAGGAACCCGTCATCGCCCATCCAGTTGGTCAGATGGTGCGTGAGCCATGAACACCGCTCGGGGCCGTAGTCATAGGCGCCGGGGGCGCCGACCATCAGGGCGAATTCGGGTTCCCAGTGGACGCGCTCGGGGCAGTCGGGGATGCCGAAGCGGTTCTTGATGCCCAGGCCGGGATGGGCGTGGATCTGCTTCCAGTTCAGCTTGTTGGCGCGGATATACAGCCCGCCCCAGCCCTGCGCGTAGGCGATGAAGCCGGTCACGGTCATCGGGCCCTTCACCATCGGCGGCAGGGCCTCGCCCTCGGTCACGTCTTCCCAGTAGCGGGGCGTGGCGCCGCGGACTTCCTCGTCGTGATACATCTTGTAGATGCGCGACAATTCCTCATCCGAGTAGTGCTGATCGCCGCGCGCCTTCACCTCGGTGTATTTCGTGCCGGCTTCCCGCGCCTGGTCGCGGTCGGTGCGGAAGCACCAGCTATCCGCCTCGGCGACCTTGTCGCCCTGCTGGTTGAAGAAGTTGACGTGATAGACCTGCTGCACCGCGCGGCCGGCGAAGCGGGTTTCGTGCTCGATCAGGTCCTTCAGCCAGGCCTCGGTGGTGATTTCGTCGTTCCGCAGGACGGGCTTGTGCCAGGTCCAGTCGGCGCCGGCCCACATCGCATGGACGCCCGGCAGCCCGCCGACATAGCCCGAGACGATGCGGCTGGTCGCGAACAGGAAGCTGGGCAGGGCGACCAGCGCGCCGAAGCGGGTCTTGGCGGCATAGGCCGGGTCGCACCACAGCGGATTGTCGTCGCCGATGCCGTGGGCGTAGTGGCGGATGTTGTCGCGGGTGGCCTCGTGGCACCAGGGTTCCAGCGTGTTCTCGATCCGGACGTCGATGCGCCGGCGCAGGGCGTCCATCGCTTCGTCGGTGATTTTCGGGAACTGGCGTTGGGTGTCGGCGTTCATGCGGTCCTCGATCTTTCCTGGGCGTCCTGTTCGCGCAGCACCTTGCGGTTG
>CANJSR010000397.1 GCA_947476855.1 Acetobacteraceae bacterium | reverse complement strand
ATCTGATGTCGAACCTGCCCGGCGGGGTCTGGGGCTTCCTGGTCGTCGTCAACCTGTTCGTGTTCTTCCTGGCCTTCTTCCTCGACTTCTTCGAGATCGCGTTCATCATCGTGCCGATGCTGGCCCCGGTCGCGCAGAAGCTGCTCGCCCCGGTCGTTGGCGCCGACGCCGCGCTGATCTGGTTCGGCGTGATGCTCTGCGTGAACATGCAGACATCCTTCATGCACCCGCCCTTCGGCTTCGCGCTGTTCTACCTCCGCAGCGTCACGCCCAAGGAAATCCCGAGTTCCGACATCTACTGGGGCGCGATCCCGTGGGTGGTCCTCCAGCTCATCATGGTCGTGCTGGTGATCGCCTTCCCGGTCTCGGTCACCTACTTCCTCGACAACACCCCCAAGGTCGATCCCAGCCAGATCAGGATCGAACTGGCCCCGGCCGAGGACGACGCCGCCCCGCCCGTCTTCTCCACCCCGCCGCGCACCAACTGAACCGGTCCACGCCTCTCAGGACGCCCAGAGGTTCGGCAACACGGTGGCGGAGTAGCCGGAGGTGAAATCCTTCGCCTCTCCCGTCTCCGGCACGAAGACATGGCGGCGGACCCCGCCGATATTGCCGCCATACAGGTGGATCGAGATCGACGGCCGGTCCGCCAGCGCATTCGCCACGGTGTGGATGTCGCCGATATGCGGGGACACGGCGTCGACCATGCCCGGGCGAAGATGCCCGGGATCGCCCGCGGTCAGGTGGCCCTGGTCCATCACATAGGGGACCGAGACCTCCTCCCCCCGCAACATGCCGATCAGGCCCCACATCAGGTGGTCATGCACCGGCGTCCGCTGGCCGGGACCCCACACGAAGCTGACCAGCGAAAACCGGTCGAGCGGATCGCCATACAGCAGATATTGCCGGTATCGCGCCGGATCGGGGGCCGCGAATTCATCCGGCAGCCAGTCGTCCCGCCGCACCAGCGCGGCCAGCAGGTCGCGCGCCGGTTCCAGCGCGTCGGCCTCGGCGTTCCCGCGGCTTTCGACCAGGCGGGTCATCGAACAGACAAAGGATCGTAGAGGGGTTATGGACATGTTTTTCTCCCCGAATCCGTGTGGGGAGATTATTTACCATCCGTACGCCGTTGCCGAGTCGAAAAATGCCCCTTCGACCGCAAGCCGCGGTCAGGCCGCCCCGGTTTGGGCCGCCAACACCGACCGGAGCGCCGAACGGCGGATCTTGCCGGTTTCGGTGCGGGGCAGGGCGGGCAGGAGGACCGGCCGGAACCGCTCCACCGTCCCGGCCAGGATGCCGATCATCGCCTGCGCCAGCGGGGACGGAAGCCGAACCATGTCGCATTCCAGCACGACGACCAGGTCCTCGATCCCGTGCGGCGTCGGCACCGAGAGCAGGACCGCGTCCCTGATGCCGGGCAGGCCGCGCAGCCGCGTCTCCAGCCCCCCCGGCGCCACCTTCACCCCGCCGATTGTTACCATCTCGTCTGCTCGGCCCAGCACGAGAAGCTTCCCCGGTTCCGGCATCATGCCGATGTCGCGGGTGCGGTACCAGCCGTCATGGAACGCGAGCGCGGAGGCTTCCTCGTCCCAGGCATAGGCATCGACGAGGGTGGGCGTCACCTCGATCTCCCCGATCGTGCCAATCGGCACCTCGGTCCCGTCGTCGGCCAGGATGCGGACCCGCATGTCGGGCTCCAGGATGCCGACCCCGTCATCGCCGATCGTCGCGACACGGTGCGTCTCATTGGCGGCGTAGTTGGCATAGACATGCGTGACGACGCGCTGGCGCAGCAGGGTCCGCGTCGCCTCGGGCAGCGCCCCACCCTTGACCGACAGCACCCCCGCGCGGGGGCCGACCCAGTCCGGCGGCAGCGCGGCCGCGAGCCGGATGGCGTCGCCCGACACCATGGTCAGCCGGAAGGCGGAAAAGCGGCGCATGTCGGCCAGCAGCGCCGGCATCGAGGTCGTGACGGCCGTCTGCCCGAAGCGCAGCGCGATCTCGGTTTCCATCAGGGCCGAACGGAGGGTGAAGTCATACAGGTTCAGGACGTTCCAGGCATGGCCGGGGTCGTCGGGAAAGCGCAGGGTCTTGGCCAGCAGGCGGTTCATCGCGGCCTGCGTCATGGCCAGCACCTTGGCCCGCCCGGTGGTGCCCGAGGTCTTCACCAGCCGCACGATCGCGGTATCGGCTGGACAGCGATCCAGCATCCGTAGGTCGTCGCGGGTCAGCGGCGTGTGCGCGACCTGGTCGATGACCGCCTGGGTCAGCACAAGAACCCCCAGCTTTCCGTCGGTCTGCGGCGGTACGCCGGTATCGGGCACGCACAGCAACTGGCAACGCCCGAGGATCGGATCGTTGGCGGCGATATCGGCCCCCGACAGCGATACCGAGGTCGCGCCGGCCAGCCGGCAGGCCTGGATCAGCAGGAAGTGGAGATAGCGCTGGTCATGCCGGATCCCGACCAGCGTCCCCGGCCCCACGCCGCACGACGCCAGCGCCCGCGCCCATTGCACGATGCCCACCCCGAGGTCGCCGTAGCGATAGGTCGCCCCTGGCTCGATGAAGGCGGGGGCATGCGGGGTCCGCTCCAGCCACCGCAGGATGCGCTGCGTGGTGGATGCGAGGGGAACGGGGTCCGGCGGTTGGATGGGGTGATCTCCTGCACGGTACTGCAACGAAGCGAAGACCTATTCTGTGCGATCCGCGGGGCGCTGGCCAGCGGAGACAGGCTGGGGGTGGAAAGCGGACCTGGCCCCGTTTTCGTCATGGCCGGGCTTGACCCGGCCATCGCCTGGCAACCTGTCGGTTGGAACTTCACGAAATACCCGCCGTAGGGATCCGTGGCGATAGCCGGGTCAAGCCCGGCCATGACGGAAGAACCTGCGTGCGGACCGGCTCCGGAGCCCCCCGCGGCTGGAGACCCGCACCCACCTCGCCCCCCTCAGCCGGAAGCCGCCCCCATCGCCGCAAGCTGTTCGCGCAGCGCCTGCCGGCGGACCTTGCCCGTGTCCGTGCGCGGCAGGTCCGCCAGCACGGTGGCCACGACCTGGGACAGCGCGCCGCGCAGGATGTCGGCCAGGGCATCGCGCATGGCCGGTGTCAGCAGGGACGGTTCCCCCTCCAGCACCACATGGGCCTCGTCCGGACCATCCCGCGCCGGCACCGCAACCAGCACCGCGTCCCGCACGCCGTCCAGCGCGCGGATGCGGTCCTCCAGCCCGTGCGGGGCGACCTTGATGCCGCCCAGGTTGACCATGTCATCGGCCCGCCCGATCAGTTCAAACCGATCCGGCCCCACCATCCGCCCCAGGTCGGGGGAGCGGTACCACCCGTCATGAAAGGCCGCCTCGGACTGGGCCTCGTCATCGAAATAGGCCTTGGGCACCGCATCGGTCTGGATTTCGATCACGCCGACCTCACCGAACGGCACGGGTTGGCCGGCGCCGTCGACCAGGCGGATCGTGACCTCCGGCACCACGACGGCGATCCCGTCGGCGCCGATCATCGCCGCGATCTGCGTCTCCTTGGTGCCGTAGGAGTGGAACAGATGCGTGACGATCCGCTGTGTGATGCGCGCCCGCACCGCCAAAGGCAGGTGCCCGCCCTTCACATGCAGCACGGCCGTGCGGGGAGAGGACCAGCCGGGGCCTTCCGCCAGGCGCACCGCGTCGCCCGCGATCAGCGTCAGGCGGCATTGCCCGAACCGGGTCATGTCGTCCAGCAGCCCGTCCAGCGCCGACATCACGGCGGTGCGGCCCAGGCACAGCGCGGTCTCGGTTTCCCGCTGCGCGCCGCGGATGGTGAAGTTGTAGACGTTCAGGAAGTTCCACGCGAAGCCCGGGTCGTCGGGAAACCACATCGACCGCTCCCGCAGCCGGCGGGTCGTACCCTGGGTCTGCGGCACGATCTTGGGCTCACCGCTGGATCCAGAGGTCGCGGTCAGCCGGATCACCGTCCCGTCCGCCGGACAATGGTCGAGCACGCGCAGATCGGCCGGGGCCAGCGGCAGGGCCGCGACCCGGTCGAGCGTCGCCGCCGACAGTTCCAGCAGCCCGCGGTCCCGCATGGCGTCGGGCACGTGCCGCAGGCACAGGAAATCGCACCGCCCCATGATCCGGGCGCCCGACGCGACATCGGCGTGGGAGAGAGAGAATGAGGTCGCGCCGACGATCTCGCAGGCCTGGATCAGAGCCAGATGCGGGATGCGGTCCTCGCATTCGATGCCGACCATCATGCCAGGGCCGACGGCGGAGGCTCGCAGCGCCTTGACCCAGCGCGCGATCATCGCGCCGAACGCCAGGTAGCTGTAGGTGCGCTCACCCTCGATCAGCGCCAGGGCGTGCGGGGTCCGGTCACACCAGTGCAGGATGCAGCGGGAGACCGAACCCGCCGGGAAGGCCTGCGGGCCCGATCCCGCTGGGATGCTTTGCAGGACGGCTCCGGCGGGCGCGCCGTCAGCCCGGATTGTTCTGTCCCCCCTTGCCGGCGGCGAAACGAACCGCTTCCTCCGCCGCGCGGACCAGGGCACGGGCCTTCTGCTTGGTTTCCTCGAACTCCGCGTCCGGCACCGAGTCGGCGACGATCCCGGCGCCGGCCTGGACATACATGACCCCGTCCTTCACCAGCGCGGTCCGCAGAGCGATGCAGGTGTCCATCGTGCCGTTGGCGGCGAAGTAGCCGATGCAGCCGGCATAGATGCCGCGCCGGTCGGGTTCCAGTT
>CANJSR010000396.1 GCA_947476855.1 Acetobacteraceae bacterium | reverse complement strand
TCTTGCGGTCCACGCCGCGGATGTAGCGGTACAGGCATTCCGTGATCTCGTGCCGGTCCTGAAGGCGCAACGTGTCCATGTTTCCTCCTGATGTTGCGGTGCACACCACGCTGACGCAGAGTGCCGGCGAACATTGAGACATCCCATGGGCCTTCTGACCACCCCGCCGCTGGGCCGCCACGCGCGGTCGCCGTTTCTGTTGCTGGTGGCGCTGACGGCCTGCGGAACACTGGGGATGCATGTGATCATCCCCGCCTTGCCGGCCACCGCGCGGGCGCTGGATATCTCGATCAGCACGGTCCAGTTGACCATCACGCTGTATCTGATCGGCCTGTCGATCGGGCAACTCGCCTATGGCCCGCTGTCGGACCGTTTCGGCCGCCGCCCGGTGCTGCTGGTGGGCATGAGCGTCTTCACTCTCGCCAGCCTGGTCACCGTGATCGCCCCCGACCCCGAGATCATGATCGGCGCCCGCATCCTCCAGGCGCTTGGCGGGTGCAGCGGGCTTGTTCTCGGCCGAGCGGCGGTGCGGGATTCGGCGACGCCGGAGCGGGCGGCCGGGCAGTTGGCGCTGCTGACGCTGACGATGTCGATGGTCCCGGCCATCGCCCCCGCGATCGGTGGGTTCATCACCGCCTTCGTCCACTGGCGGGCAAGCTATGCCCTGTTGGCCACGATCGGCGGGCTGACGCTGCTATGGACGTTCCTGATCCTGCCAGAGACGAACCAGAACCGCACAACCGGACCGGCGCTCAACAGCCTCTGGCGGTCCTATGTCCGGCTGGTCCGATCGCGCGTCTTTATCGGCTACGCGCTGGGCGGTGCGTTCTCGACGACATCATTCTACGGGTTCATGGCCGCCGCGCCCTTCATCTTCGAGGGGCAACTGGGCCAGCGGACCCAGGATGTCGGCCTGTATTACCTGATCCTCATGCTGGGCGTGGCGCTGGGGAGTTTCCTGGCCAACCGGATGGCGAAGCGCGTATCGCTGCGGACCGGGCTGATGACCTCGAACGCGATTGGCCTCGTGGGGGCGAGCGTCTTCGCCCTGGCCAATGTGATTGACTTCGTGAACGTCCCGGTCGTGGTCGGTTCGGTCACGTTCTTCATGATCGGGGCGGGCATGACCAGCCCGTTTGCGCTCGCCGGGTCGGTCAGCGCCAACCCGCAGACGATCGGCGCGGCGTCCGGCCTGTACGGGTTCTTCCAGATGGGCTTCGGTATGCTGTGCACCGTGGTGGTGGAGGTCTGGGCACCCGGCGCGATCTATCCCGTCTCGGCGATCCTGCTCACGTCATCGGTGGCGGGGATGATCGTGATCCGCTGGGGCGTGCGGCGGACATAGGGGGCGTCAGTACATTGTCTTGATGATCCGCACGACATCATCCTTGAACTTCCGCTCGCCGATATCGGCCGCTTGGTCATGCATGGACTGCCAGACGCGGTTCTTGTCGTCTGACTTCTGGCCGTTCCGCATCCAATCGTCCCAGGTCGTCTTGATCGCCCCGGTGTTGCTGAGGTCATCGTCCATCAGCCCGAGGACGCCGCCATGCAGTTCCGAAAGCGTGCCGATCTTGCTGCGCATTTCATTGCCGCGGGTCTGGTAGGTGCTGTAGCTCTCCAGCGCGACGATGCTCGCCGGCGGGGTGAACATCGGCACCTCCCGCCCGTCCGCGGCGATGCGCTTGATGTAGCGGTCGCTGTCGTCGAACCCGGCATCGCCGAGCCGCAGGTAGCGGATGGTGCGGCCAGCCGCACTCAGCATGGCGGCGAGCGTGAGGGCGTTGGGGCCGCCGATGCTCGATCCGAAGATCATGATGCGCCCCAGCGCCGCCCCCTGGGTGACCAGATTATGGAGCATGGATTGGATCGTGGTGTGCACCGCGCGTACCGGATCAAGCGCGCTGCCGCGCGGCGCGCCATAAACCGCGATGACCATCGGCGGGTCCATGAAGACATCATGGTACAAAGGCGTCATCGCGATCGCCTGCCGCAACGTTTCACGCATGGCGATCGCTCGGCCCGTGTCCTCGGTGCCATGCTGGGATGGGCCGGTGCCGGGGAACATCACGACAAGATCCCGCCGTTTGACCCGCGTCACGATCCGGCCCGAACCGCCCTGCCCCTCGATGGCGAGCATGTGTTCATCCATCCGGTCGATCGTCATGATGCCGACGATGTCGTCCGGCTCGGTCTGCCCCGAACGCCGGATGTCGAAGGCGCGCTTATAGGCCTTCACCGCCGCGCGCGTCGTGTCGCCATAGGTCCGGCTGTCGATTTCGGCACTGGAGATGCGGGGCATCGGCGGTTGCAGCTTCAGCAGCGGGGCGAGCGCCCGCACCGAGTTCGCGCGCGCGGAGAATGCGAGAAGCGCGGCCTGGATCGCGCCGACATGTAACCCGCTCTGCCCGGCTTCGATATGAAAGGCATCATCGGTGCCGCATTGATTGAGGCGCCTGACCTGATCTTCCGCCCGGTTGGTGAAATGTCGTGAACGGAGTGGTCGCGCCATGTTCGTCTCCCGGGCTTGCCGCCGGAAGCGTAGCAGGGCGCATGGCGGCGGACCAGGAAATCAGGCGCGGTCGCGTAATGAATGACCGGCTTCTGGGTATGATCCGAGTCCCGTGCGAGAATGGCGCGCATGGGCCGAGGAGCAGGAGCCAGGCATGAAAATCGTCGTCGACAGCCTGTTGGAGGGTGCCGAACGGGCGCGTGGCGCCGTCGTCATCATCGACGTGTTCCGCGCCTTCACCACCGCCGCTGTCATGCTGGCGAATGGGGCAGAGCGGATCATCATGGTGGGTTCGGTTGAGGACGCGGTGGGGCTGCGGGCCGCCGGCATCGGCCAGGTCTGCGTGGGAGAGGTGGATGGCCTCGCGCCCGCTGCGTTTGATTTCGGCAACTCCCCCTATGCCGTCAGCGGCGCGGATTTTACCGGGAAGACGATCATCCAGCGCACCAGCGCTGGCACCCAGGGGATCGTGACCGCCCGCCATGCCGAGACGATGTTCGCCGGCGCCCTCGTCACCGCGCGAGCAACGGCTGAGGTGCTGCGGGCCGAGGGCGGCGATCTCGTGACGCTCGTCGCGATGGGAAAGAACGGCGTCGGCCGCACGGATGAGGACGAACTCTGCACCCTGCATCTGCGGAATCTGCTCGACGGGCGGGCAGGGGACCGGGAAGCGGTGCGCCAGGTCATCCTGGCGGGTGGGGAGGCGCCTCGGTTCCGTGACCCGGCCGGGCGGGACTCGCATCCGGGCGACCTGGAGATCGCGCTGGACGTCGATCGCTATGACTTCGCCGTGGCGGTGGCGATCGAGGACGGGCGGCCGGTGGCGCGTATGCGGCGGGTTTGACGCAGCCTGGAGAGCGACATGAACATCACCATCCTGGACGACTATCACGACACCCTGCGCCACCTGCCGAGCTTCGGGATGCTGGAGGGGCATGCGGTCACGATCTGGAACGATCATCTGCAGGACACGGATGCCCTGGCGGATCGGCTGAAGGACACCGAGGTCCTGGTGCTGATCCGGGAACGCACCCAGATCCGCGCGCCGTTGCTGGAGCGGCTGCCGAAGCTGCGGCTGATCAGCCAGCGCAGCGTCTACCCGCATATCGATATCGAGGCCTGCACGCGGCTGGGCATCGTCGTGTCCTCGGACCAGCACGCGGACACGCCGTCTTTTGCCACGGCCGAGATGACCTGGGCTCTGGTGCTGGCCGCGATGCGACAGATCCCGGCGCAGGTGGCCTCATTGAAGGCCGGCGGGTGGCAGATGGGTGTCGGGCGGACGGTGCGGGGCAGGACGCTGGGCATCCATGGCTATGGCCGGATCGGCAGCGTGGTCGCGGGCTACGGCCGAGCGTTTGGGATGAAGGTGGTTGTTTGGGCGCGGGAGGGGTCGATGGCGCGGGCCCGGGCCGAGAGGCATGAGACAGCGGCGGACAAGGCATCCTTCTATGCCGGCTGCGATATCATCTGCTTGCACATGCGGCTGGTTCCGGCGACGCGCGGCATCGTCTCGGCCGCCGATCTGGCGCGGATGAAGCCCTCGGCGTTGCTGGTCAACACCAGTCGCGCCGGCCTGATCGAGCCGGGCGCGCTGGAGGCGGCGCTGGCACTTGGCCGTCCGGGCATGGCGGCGGTCGATGTGTATGACACCGAGCCGTTGCGCGACCCGGCGCATCCGCTGCTGACGATGCCGAATGTCGTGGCGACCCCGCATATCGGCTACGTCACGGTCGAGGAGTATGAATTGCAGTTCCGTGACATTTTCGGCCAGATCGTGTCGTTCGCGGGTGGAACGCCGACGAATGTGGTCAACCCGGACGTGTTGCCGCACCGGCGCGGCTGAGAGGGCGTGCCGGCGCGAGAGGCGGCGGGCCGCGCAACCCAGCCCCTTCGCGTCCGGGGTTTCGACTTCCGGCGTGGCGGTGTAGAGGCTGGCGCGTTCAACCCTGGGATCGCCCGAGAACCGCATGACCGCTCCTTTCCCCGCCGCCTCGCTGGAACCGGAAGCGACCGCGCCGCTCATTCTCGCACTGCCGAAGGGACGCATCCTGTCGGAATGCGGCCCGCTGCTGGCCCGCGCCGGGATCGTGCCGTCGCCCGACTATGCCGATGAGGACAGCCGGCGGCTGCGCTTCGAAACCGAGGACCCGTCGCTGGACGTGGTCCGCGTGCGGCCCTTCGATGTCGCGACCTTCGTGGCCTTCGGCGCGGCGCAGATCGGGAT
>CANJSR010000395.1 GCA_947476855.1 Acetobacteraceae bacterium | reverse complement strand
TATAGCGTTTGGCATGATCGAATTTTCCCCGGCCCCCGCCGCCCTGCCCCCCGGGCGACGCGTCTACGCGATCGGCGATATCCATGGCTGCGCCGAACAATTGTCGAACCTGCATGCTCTGATCCGGAAGGATCTGGCGCGCCGTCCGACGGCCTCGGCGCTGTTGCTGCACATCGGCGACTATGTGGATCGCGGACCGGATACCGCCGGGGTGCTGGAGCATCTGTCCGGAGACTCGCCTGTTCCTGGTGCCGAGATGGTGAACCTGCTGGGCAATCACGAGAACACGATGATCGAGGCCCTGTCCGGTGAGCGTGCCGCCGCGACCGACTGGCTGTTCGCCGGCGGGCGGCCCTCGCTGGAAAGCTATGGCGTCAACCCGGACTCACCCCGCGATAGCTGGGCCGCCGCGGTGCCGGACGCGCATCATGCGTTCCTGCGCGGACTGGCGTTGATGCACCGGGAGGGCGGGTATGCCTTTGTACATGGCGGGGTCCGGCCGGGCGTGCCGCTGGACAAGCAGGTCAAGGACGACCTGCTGCGGCTGCGCCAGCCTTTCCTTTACTCCGAGCAGGATTTCGGCGCGGTCGTCGTGCATGGGCATACGCCGGTGAAGACTCCGGTCATCAAGCACAACCGGATCGCCATCGACACCGGGGCGGTGTTCGGCGGCCTGCTGACCTGCCTGGTGCTGGAGGATGACCGCCTGGGCTTCCTGACCGCGGAACCCTTGCACGAACCGGTTTCCATCGTGCATCGCTGAAGGCCAAAACCGGAGGCCCCGCCATGCCCCTTCTGTCCCTTCCCGCCGTCTTCATGCGCGGCGGCACCAGCCGGGCGATCATGTTCCACCAGCGCGACCTGCCGGAGCGGGCCGCGTGGGACCCGATCTTCCTGGGCGCCATGGGCAGCCCGGATCCCAGCGGACGGCAATTGAACGGGATGGGCGGCGGGGTGTCCTCGCTCTCCAAGGTATGTGTCCTGTCCCCCTCCGACCGGCCCGACGCCGATGTCGATTACACCTTCGCCCAGGTGCAGATCCGGGAAGCCGCGGTCGACTACCGCTCCAACTGCGGCAACATGAGCTCCGCCGTCGGCCCCTTCGCGGTCGATGAGGGGATCGTCCGCCCGAACGGCGAAACCGCGGTCGTCCGCATCTTCAACACGAACACGGGCAAGATCATCCGCTCCACCTTCCCATTGGTGGATGGACGGGCGACGACGGATGGGACGCTAGCGATCCCGGGCGTGGCGGGGACGGGCGCGCCGGTCAGGCTCGATTTCCTGACGCCAGGCGGGGCGACGACGGGGCGGCTGCTGCCGACCGGGCATGTGACGGACTGGCTGGAAGTGCCGGGGCTGGGCCGGATCGAGGTCTCCCTGGTCGATGCCGCCAATGCCTGCGTCTTTGTCCGCGCCCGCGACCTCGGCCTGACCGGACGAGAGCTGCCTGACGCGCTGGATGCCAACCACGCGGTGCTGGAACGGTTGCAGGCGATCCGCCGAGCGGCCTCCGTCGCCATGGGGATCGCGCCGAATGAGGAAGCGGCCCGCGCCATCCATGGCGTGCCGATCATTGGGATGGTCGCCCCGCCTATGGACGCCCCAACCCTGTCCGGGGAACCCATCGCCGCGCAAGACGTCGACCTGACCGCAAGGTTCCTGTCCAACGGCCAGCCACACCGGGCACTGCCGCTGACCGCGTCGCTCTGCACCGCGGTCGCGGCGCGGATCGAGGGCACGCTGGCGCACCAGGCAATGGGGCCAGCGTCGGGCGGGGCTGTGCGCATCGGGATGCCGTCGGGCATCCTGACCGTGGACGCCGATGTCACCCAGGACCCCGCCGGCCTCTGGACCGCCCATAGCGGTGCCTTCTACCGCACCGCTCGGCGGTTGTTCGATGGGCGGGTCTACGTCCCGGTTTGATGCCACACACCCCCCTTGAGGGAGCGGGTCGGGGGGGACAGGCGCGGACTACCGGCTGGTCAGCCAGGCGCCGTCGATCGGCAGGGCGGCGCCATTGATGTCGCCGCTGTAGGGGCCACAGAGAAACGCAATCAGGCCCGCGACGTTCTCATCCTTCACGAACCGGCGGGAGGGCTGGCGGATCGAGAGGAAACTTTCCTCCGCGTCCTCCCAGCTTGTGCCGTCGCGCTGCATTTCGTTGCGTAGCCTGCCCTCGATCGCCGGGGTCAGGACCGTGCCGGGGCAGATCGCGTTGCAGGTGATGTTGGTGCGCGCGACCTCCAGCGCCACGGCGCGGGTCATGCCCAGCAGCGCCGTTTTGGTGGTCACGTAGTCGATCCGGTTGGGTGTCGCCATCCAGCTGTAGACCGAGGCCATGTTGATGATCCGGCCCCAGTCGCGTGCCTTCATCCCCGGCAGCGACAGCCGGGTGGTGTGGAACGGGGCGGAGAGGTTCACCGCCAGCGCCTCGTCCCAATGGGCGGGATCGAAGTCCTCGGTCGCGCCGAAGGAGCGGACGACGGCGTTGTTCACCAGGATGTCCTGGCCGCCGAAGGTCGCCGTGGTGGCGCTGACCAGGTCGGCGATCTCGGCGGGCTTGCGGAGGTCGGCGTTGTGGTGGGCGCAGCGGACGCCCAGGGCCTCGATATCCGCCACGCGGGCGGCGATCGTGTCGGCGGAGGCGAAGCCGTTCAGCATCACGTCGCAGCCCATGCCCGCGAGCGCCTTCGCCGTCGCCAGGCCGATCCCGCCCAGCGACCCCGTGATCAACGCCGTCCTGCCCTTCAACATCGTTCGGCTGCCCTTCTGGTTATTTGCCGAACGGGAAGGTCGGCCGGGTCTTCTACCCGGTCAACCCACGGGACCCGTCTTCCGTCAGGCCGCGGTCTTTAACTCCATCAGGAAGGCGTGGACGTCGCGCTCCAGGTCATCGGCCTGGGATTGCAGGTGCTTCGAGGTGTGCTGCACCCGCTCCGCGACCCGGGCGGTATCGGCGGCGGCCTGGCGGACCCCGACGATGTTGGCGGCGTCGCACTTGAACATGGGCTCGAGTTCGGGGAACTTCCGGATATGCGGGTAGAACTCCGCCAGGATCGCGGGCAATTCCGGCCATGGAACGGTTACGAAGGCCTGGAGCGTGTCGCCGGTGTGCGCGTCGATTTCGGCGAAGACCAGGCGATCCTGGATGTCATACGTGTCAGCCGTGTCAAGGAACCCCGGATACAACGCAATGTCCCGATGGTCTGGCGGAACCTGTTCGATCGCGCACCTAAACCTGGGACGGCACCAGAACTTGTCTGGTTTTGCATAACCGTGTCGACGACAGATCCGCCCGGCCCGGGTTGGCCGAACCCGCGCGCGGTGAGATGATCCGGCCGTTCGGCAAGGGATGGAAACGGATATGGGCCAAGTTGAAGGCAAGGTTGGATTGGTCACGGGTGCCGCGTCCGGCATCGGCGCGGCGACGGCGCGCGTGCTGGCGCGGGAGGGGGCGAAGGTCGTGATCACCGACCTCGACGATGCCGCGGGCCAGGCGCTGGCGGAGGAGATCGGGGGCCTGTTCATCCACCACGACGTGACGGACGAAGCCGGCTGGACCGCCGTCGCGGCCGCGACCGAGCAGCGTTTCGGCCGGCTGGACATCGTCGTCGCCAATGCCGGCATCGGGATCATGGGACCGGCGATCGAGATGTCGCTGGCGGACTGGCGCCGGCAGATGGTGATCAATGTCGACGGGGTGTTCCTGACGGTGAAGCACACCATTCCGCTGATGCGGAAGTCGGGAGATGGCGGCTCCATCATCATGCTCTCGTCAGTCGCGGGGCTGCGGGGGTCGGCCGGTCTTGCCGGCTATTCCGCATCCAAGGGCGCGGTGCGGCTGTTCGCCAAGTCGATGGCGCTGGAATGCGCGCAGGCGCGAGATGGGATCCGGGTGAACTCGGTCCATCCCGGGATCATCGCCACGCCGATCTGGGGCAAGCTGCCGCAGGCGGGGAACCGGGGCGCCAACGCGCCGCTGAACCCGCATCTGATCGCCGCCGCGTCCGTGCCGATCGGTGTGGCGTCGGAGCCGTCGGAGATCGCCAACGGCATCCTGTTCCTGGCCTCGGACGCGTCCCGGCACGTCACCGGATCGGAACTGGTGATCGATGGCGGCATGACCGCGGGGCGGATCACGCGGCTGGAGAGCTGATCGCCGGTCGGATCGCCGCATGGCGTGGGACCAGCCCTATCTGGAAACCTGTTGCCGTTCCGCCCTGCACCGCCTGGTGCTGGCGGGATCGGCCGGGCGGCCGGGGGACCTGAAGGACGCCGGCTGCCTGCGGCGGCTGGCCGGAATGGGGTTGGCGGAACCCTCGGCGGGTCCTGGCGCCGGGGACCGCTTCGGCCTGACGCAGGCGGGGCGCGATCGGCACGCCTTGGTGATTCGGACGCGGCGGTAGGGAAGGCTCAGGCGAGCGGGGCGGTCGTCACCGTCTCGATATCCGCCATGGTCACGCAGATGATCCGCGCGCCATCGGCGGCCGAGACCATGATCATGTCCCCCACCGCCAGCATGTCGGCGCCATCGGCGAAGAAGTTGGCGACGGTGACGGCTTCCAGGCGTTCCTTGCCAGCCTTGTAGTGCCACAGGGTGAACCCGTTGGCGTAGGCCAGGACGGAGAGGTTGCGGATCGCGAAAACCATGGGGGCAGTCCTTTTCGGGCGTAAGGAAGCCGCCGCCTTTGTGGGGCGGCGGCCGGTCGGGCATAAAAAAAGCCGCCGCCCCGGTGGGGGCAGCGGCTTGGTAT
>CANJSR010000394.1 GCA_947476855.1 Acetobacteraceae bacterium | reverse complement strand
GACAAGGCGGGCGTGGCCTGCGGGCCGGTGCAGACGATCGACCAGGTGATCAACCATCCTCAGGTGCTGGCGAACGACATGGTCGTCGATGTCGCGAACCCGGATGGCACGACGCAGAAGGTGCTGGGGCGGGCGTTCAAGATCTCGGACGAACTGGATATCGCGCCGACCGGGGCGCCGGATTTGGGGCAGGATACGGATGCGGTGCTGCGGGACCTGCTGGGGATGGACGCGGCGGCGATCGCGGCGTTGCGGGCGGAGGGGGCGGTTTAATACCAGGCGGCGTAACCATTGACTCTCCGAACAGCGCTCATTCGTCGTGGTGGCCGAAGGGCCACCATCCACGACTCTGCTGTTCTGGACTAGAGAAAGTCGTGGGTGCCGGGCCTTCGCCCGGCATGACGAGGTGGAGGCCGCGAGGGTCATCGCCAAGGTCGGCTGGTATAAGGTCGGATCACCGCAGGATGTCAGCTATCGCAACGCGAAGCTCGGCCAGGTCGTCAGCGGTGAGTGCCCCCAGCCGCCGCAGGATCAATGCCTGTTCCAGCGTGGCAAACACTGGCTTGACCGCAGAGGGCTTGAGCAATCCGGCGTCGCGCCAGGCCGTTACCCAAACCTCTCCGAGATGGGGCTGAGGGCGCAACTGGCTGGTGATCGCCATCACGATCACATCGGGGCGGGATGCGTTGTAGTCGCGGCTGCTGACCACGACCGAGGGACGTTTCTTCGACGCGGCCTGGCTGGTGAACGGAAACGGCACCAGCAGGACGTCGCCGAATTCATGCATTGTTGTAGACGTCGTCCTCGGGGTTGTCCCAGACACGGGCGAAGGACGCCGCACTGACATCGGCCGCGGTCCGCACCAGCCCGCGGTCTCGTTCCCGGTCCGCGAGGAAGTCCACGAAATCCTCGACTTCCGACTGCCGGTTGAGCGGCAGGGCTCGGATTTTTTCGAGCAGGGCCTCGGTCGGCGCGGGCATGGCGGTCTCCTGGGTCATGATCCTCGCATCAGCGGGCTCAAATTCCGCGTGGGCGGTTGGAAAATCAAGCGGAACCGGACTCAAACCCCGCCATCACTCGCCATTCCTGCTCGGTGATCGTCGTGATCCCCAGCTCCGCCGCCTTCCGCGCCTTCGATCCGGCGTCCGCGCCCACCACCACCAGATCGGTCTTCTTCGACACCGAGTCCGTTACCTTCGCCCCCAATGTCTCGGCCCGTGCCTTCGCCTCCGGTCGCGTCATCGTTTCCAGCGTGCCGGTGAAGACGATCGTCTTGCCGGACACTGCGCTGTCCCCCGCCTCCACCCCCACTGCGTCCTGGATCGTCAGTTCGCCGACCAGCAGGTCCAGCGCCTCCACGTTCCGGGGTTCGGAGAAGAAGTCGACCAGTTCCTCCGCGATCGCCGGTCCGATGCCGAGGATGCTGCCCAGTGCCAGGCGTTCGTCCGATCCCAGCACGCAGGCGAGCTTCATCTGCTCCCGCCAGTTGGCATAGCTGCTGTAATGCCGAGCGAGGAGCTTTGCGTTCGACTCACCGATCCGGCGGATGCCGAGGGCGAAGATGAAGCGTTCCAGGGGGATGGTCCGGCGGGCGGCGATGGCGCGGGAGAGGTTGCGGGCGGAGAGTTTCCCCCACCCCTCCCGCGTCGCGATCTCGGCTTCGCGGTCGGACAGGTTGAACAGGTCGGCGGGACCGTGCAGCCAGCCCTCGGCGTAGAATTCCTGGATCGTCTTTTCGCCCAGCCCATCGATGTCGAAGGCGTTGCGGGAGACGAAATGGATCAGCCGCTCCACCCGCTGCGCCGGACAGGTCAGGCCGCCGGTGCAGCGGCGCACGACTTCGCCCGGCGATCGGACGGCGTGGCTGCCGCAGGCAGGGCACGTTTCCGGATAGGCATAGGGGACCGAATCGGGCGGGCGGCGGTCCAGCACCACCGAGAGGATTTGCGGGATCACATCCCCCGCCCGCTGGATCACGACGGTGTCGCCAACGCGGATGTCCTTGCGGGCGATCTCGTCCTGGTTGTGCAGCGTGGCGCGGGATACGAGGACGCCGCCGACATTCACCGGTTCCAGTTCCGCCACCGGGGTCAGGGCGCCGGTGCGGCCGACCTGGATGCGGATATCGCGCAGCACGGTGGTCGCCTGCTCCGCCGGGAATTTCCACGCCGTCGCCCAGCGCGGTGCCCGACCGACGAAGCCGAGGCGGCGTTGCAGCGCCATGTCGTCGATCTTGTAGACGACGCCGTCGATGTCATAGGGCAGCGAGGCACGCAGGACGCCGATCCGCTGCTGGAACGCCTCGGCCTCGGCTTCCGAGGAGACGACCTCCGACAGCGGGTTCACCGCGAAGCCCCAGCCCGCCAAGCGTTGCAGATAGCCCCAATGGGTGGTGGCGACGGGCTCGCTCGCCTCGCCCAGGGAGTAGGCGAACAACGACAGCTTCCGTCCCGCCGTGATCCGCGCGTCAAGCTGGCGCAGGCTGCCGGCGGCGGCGTTGCGGGGATTGGCGAAAATCTTGGCCCCGGCGGCTTCCTGCGCCTGGTTCATCGCCAGGAAATCCGCCTTGGTCATGAAGACCTCCCCGCGGATTTCGATCAGCGCCGGGGCGGGGCCGGACAGTTCCGCCGGCACCGCGTCCATGGTGCGGAGGTTGGCTGTCACGTCCTCCCCCTCGGTCCCGTCGCCGCGGGTGGCGCCGTGGAGGAAGCGACCGTTCTCATAGGTCAGGCTGATCGACAACCCGTCGATCTTGGGTTCGGCGACGAAGGCCAGCGTGTCCGTCAGGCCGAGGAACCGGCGGGCCCGATCATGGAACTCCTTGAACTCCACCGCGTCGAAGACGTTGTCCAATGAAAGCATCGGCACGCGGTGGCGCAATTTGGCGAAGCCGCCGTCGGGCGCGCCGCCGACCCGGTTGGTGGGCGAATCGGGACGGATCAGGTGACGGA
This sequence comes from Acetobacteraceae bacterium, assembly GCA_947476855.1. Next base: position 1,807 of record CANJSR010000394.1, on the reverse strand, counting down.
ACCGCGCTTCGATCGCTTCGTTCCGCCGGCGCAGGGCGTCATAGGTGGCGTCGGTGACCTCGGGCGAGTCCTGCTCGTGATAGAGCCGGTCGTGATGCGCGATTTCGGCCGCGAGCCGTTCCAGTTCGGCCGCGGCCTCGGCTTCCGTCAACGCGTCGGGCGCCTTTCCGACCACTTCGCTCATGGCCGTCCCGGATACGGGGGCCGGCCAGGCGGCGGCGGGAACGGTGTCCGAGGCGGCTCCAGCAGCCGTTGCGTCAGCACCACCGCGCCAATGATCCCCAGGGCCAAGGCCGCCAGCCAGCGGGTGGAGGAGACATAGGATGCGGCATCCGGGCGCCAGACCAGGATCAGGAAGCACAGGCTGACGAAGATCAGTGACCCGACCGCCTTGCGGCCGCGTTGCAGCGCCAGGAAGCCGAGGATCAGGAAGACGATATAGATCGCGATCGCCGCCGCCCGGACCACGTCGAAGGCCTGCGCGCCGAGGAAGGACAGGAAAGCGTGGAACGCGGCCTCCAGGTTGTCCAACCCGCCCCAGACCGCCGACAGGAACGTGTCCGGGCCGGCGAAATACACCAGCAGCGCCAGTGCGGCGCCGCCGATCCAGACATAGGTGATGGTTTGCCGGTCCACGCGGAGCCTCGATCGGGGTTGTTCGGCGCCGTTCTAGCCAAGGGCCGATCCGTGGAACAGAAAAACCCGCGCTGGCCGCTCGGCATGGGTGCTATCCGAATCCGGCATTCAGGAGACGCGCCCGCATGTTCCGCATCAACCCCCTGCCACCGCAAATCGACCCGGCACTGATCGAGCGTCTGTTGCAGGCGGAACCCGCGACGATCGGCCATGTGCGCCACACCGGCTTCATGGCGCCCGAAATCCGCCTGCAAATCCCGGGCTACCGCCGCGTCGCGGGCACCGCGGTCACCGTGCGGGCCTTCGCCGATGACACCGCCATCGTCCACTACGCCCTCGGTCAGCTTCGAGCGGGGGATGTCCTGGTTGTGGATCGCGCCGGCGACACCCGTCATGCGGCCTGCGGCGGTGGAGTCGCGTTCTCGGCCAAGACCGCCGGCTGCGTGGCCATCATCCTGGACGGGCCGGCGACCGATGTGCAGGAACTGCGGCAATACGACATGCCCGTGTGGTCGCGCGGGCTGTCCACCGTGACCTGCAAGCCGGTCTTCCGGCAGGGCGATTTCTGCGTCGCGGTATCCTGCGGCGGCGTGGCGGTCGAACCGGGCGATGCGATCCTGGCCGATGAGAATGGCGTGCTGGTCCTGAAACCGCAGGAGATCGAGGCCGCCGCGGCCACCGCCGTCGCGATGCAGCTTGAGGAGAAGGCGGTCCTCGCAAGGGTGGCGGCGGGCGAAAAACTGCCGGACATCAACGGCGCCAACGCCCGGATCGCCGAAATCCTGCGGGCACAGGAAGGCCAGGGGTCCGGGGCATCGCCCTGAACACGCCCCCCTCGACCGCGGTTGCGGGATCGCCTAACCTGACTACCTAACCGTCCAGGGGTGCAAACCTCTGGACCGGAGGGGCGTGAACGCAATTGATCGGGAGCGATGATGTCTAGTCTCAGCTATGCCGCACCCTCGTCCGTGGACGAGGCGGTGAAACTCCTGGCCGGCACTGCCGGCCTCGCGAAGGTTCTCTCCGGCGGAACGGATCTGCTCGTGCAGATGCGGGCTGGCCGCATGAAGCCCGAGCTTATCGTGGACGTGAAGAAGGTTCCGGGTGCCATCGGCATGCGGAAGGAAAACGGCGCCTGGATCATCGGCGCGTCGACCCCTGGCGCCGAGGT
>CANJSR010000393.1 GCA_947476855.1 Acetobacteraceae bacterium | reverse complement strand
TGTAGGCCGCGCGGAACCGGGGGTGCGACATGTCGCGGCCGGTGATGTGGATCATCTCCTGATCCTGGATGTGGAATTTCGCGTTCGGGTAGTCATCCAGCGTGCCGACATGGTCGAAATGGGCGTGGGTCAGGATGACGTCGGTCGCCGTCGCGGCGTCGATCCCCAGCTTCGCGAGCGCGTCACAGGGGCGGATCAGGTAGTCGTATTTGCGGCCCATCTTCGCCGCGCCCTCGGGCGTGAAGCCGGTGTCGATGACCCAGGTGCGCCCGCCGCCGCGGATCACATAGGTGAAGAAATCGAGGCCCGGCAGCATCTTGTTGTGATCCCCGCCCAGGAACAGATGCCCCTCGGCCCGGAGGTCCTGCTTGGCATAACGGATGGCGAAGATTTCGTAGTTCGGCGGGGTGGTCATGGCGGTTCCTCCGGGACTGGCGGCTGGGTCAGCCGAGTTCCGTTGTCCTGTAGAACGCCTTGAGGGGTGTCGTGAAGTCGATGCTGTCCAGGGTCAGGCTGGCATCGCGCGCCAGGATGTCCGGTTCCTCGGGCCAGGAGCCATCGTCGCGGCGGCGCAGCAGTTCGGCTTCCAGGCGGGTGGAGCGCACGGCAAGGATTTCCCGGACCGAGGGGATGGTCGTGTAGGTCCAGATATTCGCCCGGGTCTCGTTCTCGTTCGAGGGCGACAGGATTTCGATCAGCAGGACCGGCTCGGGGAGGTTGGTCTCCCGCGACGGCGGCGCGCAGGTGACGCCGAGGTCGGGGATGCGGAAATTGCGGCTTGCACCAATGCGGGGGATGACGCCGGGAGTGGTCACGACGCGGCAGGCCGAACTCCGTTCCGCCAGGTGGTTTCCGAGAAGGCGGGCGATCTCGCTCTGGATCGAGCCATGGGCGTCGGTGGCGGGGGCCATCGCCACGGGGTCTCCGTCGATCAACTGCCAGAGGCGGCCTGACCGGTCCTTGGGGTCCCAGGACAGGAACTCATCGACGGTCATCCGGGCGAAGAGATGTTTGCGCAGGGCTGCCATGGCGTGGTTCTACCACGTCACGTCAGCGCCCGCATCTTCTCCAGCCCCGCCTTCAGGGCGGCTTGGAACAGCATGTGGTCCAGCCCGTAGGCGAGCATCCGGTAGCCGTGGCGCCAGTATTCCTGCGCCCAGGCGTCGTTCATCGCCAGGATGCCGGCCACCTTCCCATGAGCCTTGGCGGCGGCGGCGATGCGGCGGACGGCGGCCAGGTAGTCCGGGTGCTGGAACTGGCCGGGGATGCCCATGAAGTTCGTCAGGTCGAAATGGCCGAGCCATATGACGTCGATGTTGGGGGTGGCGGCGATGGCCTCGACGGAGTCCAGCCCTTCCACCGTCTCGATCTGCGCGATCATCAGGGTGCGGGCGGCGGCGCGGGCCATGGCGGTGGCGGGATCGGCGGCGCGGTAGTCGTCGTGGGCGACTCCGAACGCGGCGCCACGGTGGCCGACGGGCGGGTAGTGGGCGCAGTCGGCGATGTGGGCGGCTTCCTCGGCGGACCCGACCATCGGGACCATGATGCCGTGGGCTCCGATATCCAGCGCGCGGGCGATGAAGTGGTATTCGCCACGAGGGACCCGGACGATCGGGGCCACGTTGATGCCGCGGCAGCCGGCGATCATGGACTTCATCGTTTCCAGGCTGGCGCCGGTGTGTTCCATGTCGAACAGGCCGAACTCGGCGCCGGCGGCGGCCATTATGGCGGGCAGGCCGGGGGTCAGGAACTCCATCGCCATGGAGCCGAAGGCGTGGCCGTTGGTGTGCAGGTTCTGTTTCAGCATCGTGCGGTCCCCCCGTTGGTGTCCGGCGCAGTGTGCCCTTTGGCGTGGCTTGTGGCGACCGGGGGGCGGCGGGCATGATGGGCGGGATTGGAACAAGGCGCGACTGATGACCATTGAGACCTATGATGCGTTCACCCCCCCGGACGGCCCCGCCTGGCTGGCGATGGGGGAGGAGGAGCGGATCCAGTTGGTCATCGCCTATCATGAATCGATCGGCGACCGTGGCGACAACGCCCGCAACCATTGCCTGCTGCACGTGATCGTCGAGAACCAGTTGGCGATGGGGGAAACGATGGAGCCGGTGCGGGAGCGGCTGCGGCAGTTGATGGCGCAGGGGCTGGACCGGCACAACGCGCTGCATGCGATCTGCTATGTGCTGATCCGGCACATGAACTGGCTGGCGCTCGACAAGGGCGCGAGCGCTGACCAGGACGCCCGGTATTTCCGCGAACTTCGTCGGATGACGGCGAAGAAGTGGATGGGGGCGGTGCGGTAGAAAGCCGCACCAATATCCGTTCGACTTGCCGCCGGGGGACCTACCCGGTAGACCCGCCGCCACCATTCCCGCCGCTTGGAGAGCCCCATGGACCAGCCCCAGCTTGTCGATCCCCACACCGAAATCCGCCTGGAAGTCGCCAAGCTCTGTGCGCGCTTCCCCGGCGAGTACTGGCGGAAGCTGGACCAGGAGCGGGCGTATCCGACTGAGTTCGTCCGCGCCTTGACGGAAGGCGGCTATCTCGGTGCCCTGATCCCCGAGGAATATGGCGGCGCCGGCCTGCCGCTGTCCGCGGCCGCGGCGATCTTGGAAACCATCCACGCCGAGGGCTGCAACGCGGCCGCCTGCCACGCTCAGATGTACATCATGGGCACGATCCTGCGGCATGGGACGGAGGAACAGAAGCTCGCCTACCTGCCTGGCATCGCCACGGGCGCGCTGCGGTTGCAGGCGTTCGGCGTGACGGAGCCCACGAGTGGCACCGACACGACCTCTCTCCGCACCTTCGCGCGTAATGAAGGTGATCATTACGTCGTGAATGGACAGAAGGTATGGACAAGCCGAGCGGAACACTCGGATTTGATGTTGTTGTTGGCGCGGACGACGGCGAAGGACAAGGTTGAGAAGCGGACGGACGGGCTTTCAACCTTTGTTGTTGATATGCGGGAGTCGCTGGGCAAGGGCCTGACGATCACGCCGATCCGGACGATGATGAACCACAATTCGACTCAGGTTTTCTTCGACAACATGATCGTGCCGGCGAAGAACCTGATCGGCAAGGAAGGCCGTGGGTTCCGCTATATCCTGGACGGCATGAACGCCGAACGGTTGCTGATCGCGGCGGAGTGCATCGGCGACGCGCGCTGGTTCATCAAGAAGGCGTCCGATTACGCGCGGGAACGCGTGGTGTTCGGTCGGCCCATCGGGCAGAACCAGGGCATCCAGTTCCCGATCGCGAAGGCCTATGCGCAGATGCGGGCGGCGGAACTGATGGTGCAGGCGGGGCTTGCGAAGTTTGAGGCCGGGCAGACTCCCGGTGAGGAAGCAAACATGGGCAAGATGCTTGCCGCGGATGCCGCCTGGGCGGCCGCCGAGGCCTGCATCCAGACCCATGGCGGGTTCGGGTTCGCCGAGGAATATGATATCGAACGCAAGTATCGTGAGACGCGGCTTTATCAGGTGGCGCCGATCAGCACCAACCTGATCCTGTCATACGTCGCGGAGCACGTGCTGGGTTTGCCGCGCAGCTACTGACTTTCACCAGCCATTGAGCCTCGGCCAGACGGCGACGACCTGATCGTCGCCGTCCACGACGAAGTACCGATCATGCGCCGCGGCCGTCATGCAGGTGTGGTTCGGCGCGATCCGCAGCTTGCCGCCGACCGGCAGGTCGATGGGGCGGGTCTTGTCGAACTCGATCACGCCGTGTTCCTGGTAGGCGCGCCGCACGATGGCATTGCCGTAGCTGCGCCCGCCGCCGATATCCAGCGCCAGGCCGAAGCCGTAGTCATGCGGGGTGCTTTCGGTGCTGCGGTCCTTGGACAGCGCCATCCCTCCGGCATCGACCAGCACGCGGCCGGGGCGGCGGCCGATGACACTTGTCAGGACGGTGACCGCGATTGAGTCCAGGCCGTGGGTTTCGATTTCCGCCTGGAACAGATCCCCGAACATGTAGACGCCAGCGCGCATTTCCGTGATTCCGGCCAAGTTCTGCGCGTGGCGGGCGGTGGGGGAACTGCCGGCCGAGACGATGCTGATGGCGTGCCCGGCATCGCGCAGACGGGCGGCGGCGGTGGTGATCGCGGCGCGCTCGGTTTCGGCAAAACGTTCCATGTCGCGTACGGAACGGCCGCCATAGGAGTGGCCGGCATGGGTCATCACGCCCACGAGACGGTCTCCGAGGCGGGTTCCAAGGTCCAAAAGGCGCGGGTCATCGGGGGTGACACCGCCGCGTTCCTCACCTGAGTCGATTTCGATCAGGGTGCGGAACCGGACCGGGTAGGCGGCGATGGCGCTGGCCGTGTCGGGGTCGTCGGTGATGATGATGATGTCGGCCCCGCCTGCGTTCAGCTTGGCGATCTGGTCGAGTTTCTGCGGCGTGATGCCGACGGCATACAGAATGTCCGTGATCCCATGGCCGGCGAAGTATTCCGCCTCCGCAAGGGTGGAGACGGTGATGCCGCCTGGCTGCCCTTCGATCGCCAGGCGGGCGACGTCGATCGACTTGGCGGTCTTCATGTGCGGCCGCAGGGGCACGCCCAGACGCGACAGCGCGTTCGCCATCACGATCAGGTTGCGTTCCAGGATGGTGCGGTCGAGCACCAGGCAGGGCGTTGGCAAATCGGCGAGTTTCATGCGGGCGGTGTCCAACTGGCCACGTCGTCGATCGGGATGACCGGGCGCGGCATATGTTGCCAGGGAAAGCGCGACAGGATGGGGCTTGTCAGGCCGGGGGCGTCGACTTCCACCACGTCCTG
>CANJSR010000392.1 GCA_947476855.1 Acetobacteraceae bacterium | reverse complement strand
GCTGCAACGTCTTGAGCATGGTGTTCTCGGACAAGGTCTGACCGGCTTTCATGCCGGGGAACACCAAGGCCGCGTCAGCGGTCTTGAGCTTCGCGGCCTGTTTGAGAACAGCGATAGCCGGAGCGGATAGCGCTACACGATGGGCCCGCCGCGTCTTGGTGTGCTCGGCCGGGATCGTCCACAAACGTTCGTCCAGGTTGATCTCCGGCCAACGCGCCGACCGTACCTCGCCGCTGCGCGCTGCCGTCAGGATGCTAAACGCCAACGCCAAGGCCGACGGGGTCTCACGGCTGCGGAGCTTGGCGAAGAAGCCTGGAAGGTCTGCATATGCCATTGCGGGATGGTGGACGACGGCCCGGACCTTGCTGCGGCGCGGAAGCAGCTTATCCAAGTGGCCACGCCAGCGGGCTGGGTTAACTTGCTCGCTGTACCCGTGAGCGATGGCCCAGTTGATGACGGCCTCAATCCGCTGCCGAACGCGGGTAGCCGTCTCCGGCTTCGTTTGCCAAATCGGCCTTAGTGCCTTCAGCACCAGCTCCGTATTGATCGTGTTCACCGCCGCATTGCCGAATATCCGGTAGGCGTAGGTTGCGAGCGTCGCCGACCACTGTTCTGCGTGCTTCGCGTTGCGCCAGCCTGGCTTCTGGGCGGCTATGAAGTCTTCGGCGCAGCGGCGGAAGGTCATCTCATGCTGCTTGCTGTGGGCTGCCAGCGCAGTCCGGTGCATCACCGGGTCCGTACCTACCGACACCAACTCCCGAGCCGCTAGGGCGTCCTTACGGGCCTTGGCGAGGCTGACCGTTGGATATGCACCCAGCCCCATCCAGTGGCCCTTGCCGAGGAGCTTGTAGCGGAACAGCCAACTCTTGGACCCCGACTGGCTGACCTGGAGGTACAGACCGCCCCCATCGGGGTGAACCCCGCGACCATGGGCCCGGCGCACTGCGAGGTCGTTCAGCCGTTCCGTCGTGCGTGCCATTCCTACCTACACTCCTACCTACACCGTGAGGCCGGATCAGTTTAGACGGCAACGGACGCGGATGTACAGCAAGTGGCGGTTTTGTTGGGTTATTGACGGTTATCGCGAACGCTGGCGAACGGCAGAGAACGGTCTTATGGCGGACACTCCCTCCGCCAATTCTTTATCTTAAGCCATTGATAAATATAAATATTATAAAATAAATACCTTCTATACCCCCAAGCCTACCCCCAAGTGTTCCTCGGACAAACACTCCGAAAACACCGTTCTGGCATGTTGCCCTGGCCTTGCGCGCCGCAAAAGCCCTAGCCCTCCTCGCAATTGCCGGGTGAAGGTGGGGCGGAGCTGACCCCGTGCACTGGCCGGATTTATTCCGCCGCAGCCGCAAAGTGCCGCCGCTTCAGTGGCCTACTTTGTCAGCGCCGGGGCGCCCGTGCCGTGTCACCTGCAAGGCGGCGTTTACCCGGCCGGCAGCCGGGGCCGGCTCTCCGTTAAATCACGCCCGCATCAGTCCCAAATGATCTGACGACGCACACTCAACGCCCAGAAAATGCCTCGGATACAAAACTCCCGCCGAGGCATTCCTTGAAAACATCAGGTGTTGCACTTGACGTGAGAATCCAGCGTCACCCATTCTAAATGTGTCACAAATTTGAGCTCTGGCGGTCTAGCGTTTACAGTCACTTAGCTCGTCAGTCACACGCGCATTCTTGAGCTTGCCCCTGCCTGACGTCTCCCTTGGCTGATAGGAACAAATCAGCTCGGCAGCATAGTCAGCACGTCAAGGGAACGTTGAACGAGGGCAAGGGCACCCAGGCGATGCCGCCATTTTCCGGCTACCGCAGGCGCCCGCGCAGTCCGATGACCTGTCAGTGAAGGGCCTGCTTGCGCCGGCCCCGCTGCCCTCGGAACTGAGGCCGGTGCCGCTGCCGTCAGAACTGCGGCAAGTCCGGCCCTGAAACGCGCGGCCGTACAGTGCCCTTCAGGACTTGAAATCAAACAACGGAAACAGATCGCCGATCGCTGGCCGATTGTCCGGCACATAAGCATCCTTGCTGTGGACAGGGTTCGGCAGGTTGTCGCGAGAGCGCGCAGACAAAGGTTTGAGACCCCAGTTGCGCTGGATGAACTTGTGGATTGAAGCGTGGTCAAAATAGGCGTGCTCGACATGGCCCTTGCGTGCCCAGCGCGACACGGCGATCAGCGGCACACGGGTTCCATCGCCGAAAAAATCGACCGGTTGGATATAGCCGGAATCATAATACCCGCCGCCCTCGTCATAAGTGACGAGGATCGCGGTCTGCTCCCAGACCTCCTTGTTGCTGCGAACCTTCTCGACGATCAACTTCACATAGGCCTCGAAGCTGGCTGGCGATCCGTAATGAGGATGGCCGGTCTTGGTCAAAGGCGGCGAAATGAAGGACACGCTGGGAAGGCCGCGGTCGACATCGGCAAAAAACTCCGCATCGCCCTGCAAGCGGTCCTTCAGGCTGCTTTCCATGACGGCCTGCAGGAAGGTCAGCGGGTCGGTGTCGGAACTGTACTCACCCTTCTTTGCACCGTTCCCCTCACGGCCTCCGTGATACCACTTCCAGGTCACACCAGCGGCCTGCAATTGTGTCGCGATTGAAGGCATGGCCTGCGGGGTAGCCACCGGTCCCTTGGCCGCCTCCGGCTCCTTGCGCGCACCGCGCAAGGTATAGGGCGAGGGGTAGTTGTTTACGAGGTAGTACGCGCCAGGCTCGCAATTGCCATTGCGGAAGGCGCCATACGGCAGCGACTGAAGATAGCGCCGGATCGCGGCGGCTCCTGGCTGCGTCTCGTCGGCGCAGTTGACATAAGAGCCGGACGAATAGCTGCTGTTGCTGTACCAGTTGGCGGTACCCGCCACCGGGTCGGGATTCTCGATCTGCGGTGACGGCGGCACCGCCGGCTTGCCGCCACTGTTGTAGCGGCCGACATCGCCCGTTGCCAGGAACAGATAATTCGGCATCGTGCCGCCCATTACCGCCTGATGGTAATTGTCAGCCAGCGCAAACTCGCGGGCCAACTGACGGAAGTAGGAGACGTCTCCCGCCGCCATGTTGTAGAAGCCCATGGTCTCGCCACCATAGATGGTTCCGCGGGCAGGGTCCTCGCGGTTGCGCGCGCCCTCACCTGAAGACAGTCCGGCCCAGATAAACAGGTCGTTGCGCCCGCCATTCACCTGCTGCCACATCTGGAAAAAACGGTGCACCGGGTTGCTGTCCGTAAAATCCTGGTAGCTGTGGTAGCGGGTGATCTGAAACGGACCCGGTGGCAGGTCGGCCGGAATCTTCTCGTCTACCTTGCGCGGGCCTTCATGGCTGTCACGCGCCAGTGGTCGTGGCAGTCCCTTGAGCGGGACAGTGCTAGAAAAATCAACACCGAACTTTCCTTGCGTTGAGGTTGGCGCCTTCTGAAGGGCCTGGGCATAATTCGGCCCTGGTTTGCCATCCGCTGTCACGATACCTGAGGACAGCAGATTCTTCACCTTCGCCCCGGCTGCCGGCTCGAAGTTGGCAAACAGCATATCGAAGCTCGTGTTTTCGCCGATCACTACAATAAGGTTCTTGATCGGCGTCTGAGTCGTCTGAGCGGCGGCAGGCAGCGCACCCAGAGCAAGACAAAGCGCCGTGGTGACGGCGACAGTGGAGTTCAGAAACGTCGACATGGCTTCCCCCAACATCGTAATGGGCCGGTACCCCGGGCGAATGTCCCACTCTTTGTTGAAAATCCCTCAGCAGGCGTCCTCATTTGCTGACCCTATGCGGCCTTGGCGTGCAGTTCAAGGTTTGGCCTGATGGCGTGCCTGGCCTGGTGGGCCAGTAGAGCCGCCAGCAGGATTGGCAGTTGCTTGTGTGCCTTCAACCGGCGGAAGCACTTGGCAGCTTCCATCATGCCAGCGGCCGTCCAACGCAAAGCCATCCGGGCATTCCGCCATCGTTTGACGTTGCGGCAGACGCGGCGAATGGTGCCGTTCATATTCTCGATGATGTTGGTGCAGGCGAGCGATCGGCGCAGCTCGGCAGGAATACCGGGGCGGGACCGGCGGCGCCGGTGTCGAGAAGGAGTTCGCCACAGCTTACCCAGGCGGCCACGTGACTCACGCGCGCGATGGCCGCATGCATGCTTGTGCCGTGCTGAGCCGCCAGCAAGCGGCCGTTGTGCCGGCTGATCTTGCCCTGCCGTGGGGCGGCCAATACTGGCTCGAAGCGGAGGTCGGACCGCTCCTGCTGGCCAATCTGCATCTGCCGCCCGGCCTGGTCTGCACCCCTTAAAGGGATCCAGTTTTTGGGAGAGATTTGATCTCCAGACTGAGGAGGTACGATGCCAAGGAAACGGTTTACGCCTGAGCAGATCATCGGGCTGCTGAGGCAGGCGGAGGTCGAGCTGTCGAAGGGCCGAACGGTCGCGGAAGTCAGCCGGTCGATCGGAGTGTCGGAGCAGAGTTACTACCGCTGGCGCAATGAGTATGGCGGGCTGAAGGTGGACCAGGCGCGCCGTCTGAGGGATGTCGAGCGGGAGAACATGCGGCTGAAGAAGGCCGTTGCCGACCTGACCCTGGACAAGCTGATTCTCAAGGAGGCGCTCGAGGGAAAATACTGAGCCCTTCGCGCCGCCGGGATTGCGTCCGCCATGTGCAGACCGAACTCGGCATCTCGGAGCGCCGGGCCTGCCGGACGATCGGCCAGCCCCGGTCCACCCAGCGCAAGCTGCCGCGGGTCCGGGGCGACGAAGCCGCGTTGACCGCCGACATCGTCGCCCTGGCGACGAAGTACGGTCGC
>CANJSR010000391.1 GCA_947476855.1 Acetobacteraceae bacterium | reverse complement strand
GACGGCGACGCCCTGATCCTGGAGAAAGCGACATGACCGATCCCATCACCATCGAGGTCACGCGCCACAAGCTGGAAGGCATCGCGAACGAGATGCAGTCCACGCTGCTGCGCAGCTCCTTCTCCCCCATCGTCAAGGAAGGGCTCGATGCCTCGGCCGGCCTGTTCACCGCCGATGGCCAGACGCTGGCGCAGGCCTGCGCGATCCCGATTCATCTGGCGACGCTGATCCCGGTGATGAAGAAGATCATCGAGACGTTTCCACCCGATACGATGCATCCCGGCGATACGTTCCTGCTGAACGATCCCTATGCCGGCGGCACGCATCTGCCCGATATCGCGATCATCCAGCCGATCATCCATCGCGGCCAGATCATCGCCTTCAGCGCCGCGATGACTCATCACCAGGACATGGGCGGGATGTCCGCGGGCTCGGTCCCCACCAACGCGACCGAGATCTACCAGGAAGGCCTGCGCCTGCCGCCCCTGAAATTCCGCGACAAGGGCGTGGTGAACGAAACCCTGGTGGCCATCATCCGCCAGAACGTCCGCATCCCCGACACGGTGATGGGCGACATCAACGCCCAGGTCGCCGCCTGCTCGATCGGGGCCCGCCGCATCGGCGAACTCGCCGACAAGTTCGGCCACAACGCCCTGCTCGCCATCTTCGAGGAACTTCTCGGCCGCTCCGAAACCATGACGCGGCAGGCGCTCGCGAAGATCCCGCGCGGCACCTATCGCTATGTTGATTTCATGGACAACGATGGGATCGAACTCGACAAGCCGATCCGGATCGAGGTCGCGGTGACCGTCAGCGACGCCGGCATCCATATCGACTTCACCGGCACCAGCCCGCAGGTGCGCGGGCCGATGAACTGCGTGCCCTCGGGTTCGCTGGCCGCCGCCTGCTTCGCCATCCGCGCGGTGACCGACCCGGCGATCCCGACCAATGCAGGCTGCTTCCGCCCGATCACCCTGCATCTGCCGGAGGGCAGCCTGGTCAATCCGGTCGAACCCGCGCCGGTCAACGCCCGTACCTCCACCATCAAGCGCATCACAACCTCGATCCTCGGCGCCCTGGCCGAGGCGATTCCCGACCGCATGCCAGCCCCCGCCGCCGGCCAGATGGCGCTGGTTGCCTTCGGCGGGCGGCACCCGGCGGGCGGCAACTTCGTGACCGGAGACCTGATCGCCAGCGGCTCGGGCGCCTCCGCCACCAGCGACGGGGTGGACGTGATCGAAACGGATGCCACCAACTGCATGAACCTGCCAGCGGAGGCGATGGAGATGGAAACCCCCATCCGCCTCAACCGCCTCTCCCTGCGAGCCGGATCGGGCGGCGCCGGGACCCATCGCGGCGGCCTCGGCACGCTGCGGGAATACGAGGTCCTGACCGACAACGTCACCTTCACCCATCGCGGCGAACGGCATTTCTCGGCCGCGCGCGGCGTCTTTGGTGGCGGAGACGGGGCGCGGGCGGAATCGGTGATCCTGCGCGCGGATGGCACGACGGAAACCATCCCGTCCAAGATCGTGACCAGGCTGATGAAGGGGGATCGGGTGATCCTGCAAACCGCCGGCGGGGCCGGCTACGGCGATCCCGCGCTGCGTTCGGCTGACGCGACGGCGGCGGATGTCGCGGACGGCAAGGTGCCCGCTTATACTAGGCGGCATAACCATTGACTCTCCGAACAGCGCTCATTCGTCGTGGTGGCCGAAGGGCCACCATCCACGACTTTGCAGTTCTGGACTAGAAATAGTCGTGGGTGCCGGGCCTTCGCCCGGTATGACGAGGTGGAGACCACGAGGGTCCTCGCCAAGGTCGGCTGGTATTAGCCGTCTGCCTCCATGGAGTATCCAGCGTAGTGCAGGGGCTTGGCCATCTGTACGACGCCACCGAAATAATTGTCGTCGAACGGGTCCTCGTTATAGCCGGCGGCGGCGTAGAAGCCTGCGGCCTCGGGCGTCGCATAGACCACGGCCTTGCGGCAGCCGATTGCGCGGGCAAAGGCCTCGGCCTCCCGCAGCACCGCCCGTCCGTGGCCGCGCCCCTGCTCGGGCGGGTCGATGGCCACCAGGCGGAACGCCGCGTCTTCCCCGTTCAGATTGTCGATCAGGATCGTGCCGACCGGCCGTTCCTCACACCACAGCAGCAGCGGATGGTTGCCGGGACCGAGTTCATCGTTGTCGTCGAACTCGCCTTCCTCGAACATCACGGCGCGCCGGATCGCATGGTACGCGTCCCATTCCGCCTGTGAGCAGGGGCGGCCCAGCCGATATCCGAGCGCGGTCTCTCCCATGACGACCCTTTGATTTCTTCCTCCAGCCATAGACCATTTCTTCCCGAACGGGAATGGCAACGGCGGGATCAGGCGGACGAACGGCTCCGGCGGCGGCGGCGAACGAAGATCACGACAGCGACCACGCCCAGAATGAACACGGCCAGGATCGCCAGGTCGGACGCCGGGTTGCGCCACCAATAGCCGCGCGAGGCCTGGTCCAGCATCGGCTGCCTCGGCGCGCCGCCAGCCACCGTCACCGCGACCCGGCTGCCCACGGTCAGGTTCGCGACCGAGGCCGCGTCGACCGTGTCGATCCCCTCCAGCGGGCTGGCATGTCCGGGCAACGTATAGCGCAGCCGCACATAGGCGACCGGGACCGCGAAGTCGGCGCCCCGCCGGATCAGCAGAGACCGGCCATAGGTGTCGATCTGGATGGACACCACCTCGGCCATCACCGGCCGGCGGGCCCCGTCGCCGCCGAACCGGGGCAGCGACAGCATGGGCAGCAGTGGGGCATCCACCGGCCAAGCCCATTCGAGCAAGCCCAGCGGGCGCAGCAGTACCAGGGTCACCGGGCGGCCGATGACAGCGGCGTCGTGGGATGCCTCATCCAGCCGCACCTCGGTCTGGCGCAGGATTTCGGTCCCCGGCGCGTCCTTGCAGAGTCTGTCGGCGGCCGTCTCGGCTTCCCCGATCGCGATCTTGATGGCGGTGTCGATCGGGGCACCGGCGCCCAGGCCCGGGCTGCCCGCGGCGCGGTAGCAGACGATGGCGCCATAGCGGTGCTGCACCGAATAATGGCTGGTGCGGGACCCGCTGGACCGCAGGGACTCCAGCCGCAGCGACTCCTGGGTCGCCACCACGATGCCCGGGACCTTGATGCCCCAGACCTCGGCCGCCGCGCGCGGCCCCTCGGCGACAACCGCCAACAACCCGAGGATCAGGCCCGGCAGCGCCACCCACCACAGACGGCGGGCCAGCAGCAGGCCGAGACCGACCAGCATGACGACAAAGGCGGAGACGACGAGGACGGTGGCGGTCATGGCGATCCGGTGGCTGCGACCCTACGGGAGCATGCTCACGGGCGATCGACAACCTCCAGCCGAACGGGCTGGCGGCGGGGGACCACCACGATCGCACGCTGGCGGAACCGGCGCGCGAGCACCAGGCACCAGCGTGGATCGGCCCGGACGGCGACATGCGCCTCTCGCCATCGGCGCAGCCCGCCATCAGCCTCCCGCACCGACCGCCGCCGCAGATGCTCAAGCAGACGGTCCTGCATGCGGTGGTTCCAGCCCTCCGGCATCCGGCGGGAGCGCGGGTTCCAGGCGGTCAGCAGCACGATCGGCCCACGCCCATCCAACCGAGGCGCGTGCCGGCCGATCCGGACCGGGATGTCGTCCACCGTGTAGCGGGTCGCGCGGTACGCCCGCAGCAAGGCGGGCGTCATCGCTCCTGGTCGGTGCCGCTGAACTCCACGTCTCGATGCACATGGACGGACATCAGGATGCCGAACCCGATCATCACCGTGATCACCGCCGATCCGCCATGCGACACCAGCGGCAAGGGCACGCCGCCCACCGGGATCGCGCCCATCACCATCGCGATGTTCACGAACACGTACAGGAAGAAGTTGATCGAAATCCCCAGCGCGACCAGCCGCCCGAACGGATGCGAACACCGCAGCGCGATCAGCATGCCCCCCAAGATGATCAGGCTCAGCAGCCCCAGCACGAACAATGATCCGACGAAGCCGAACTCCTCCCCGATGATCGAGAAGATGAAGTCGGTCTGCTTCTCCGGCAGAAAGTCCAGATGCCCCTGCGTGCCGCCGAGCAGCCCCTTGCCCCACATGCCGCCCGAGCCCAGCGCGATCTTCGACTGGATGATGTTGTAGCCTGCGCCCAGCGGATCATTCTCCGGGTGCAGGAAGGTGTCGATTCGGGCGCGCTGGTAGTCCCGCAGGTGGTCGTAGGCGATCGTGGCCGCGAACGGGATCGGCAGCGCAATCAGCAGGAATTTCCACCACCGTACGCCCGCGGCGAAAAACACTGACCCGCCCACCAGCATCGTGATGACCGCGGTGCCCAAATTCGGCTGCTTCAAAATCAGCCCCGCCGGGATCAGCACGGCAATGATCGGCGGTATCAGGAACAACGGATTGCCGATCCGCTCCCAACTCGCGCGATGGAACCAGTGCGCCAAGGCCAGCACGAGGGCGATCTTCATCAACTCCGAAGGCTGCAACTGAAAGCCGCCGAGGTCGATCCAACGCTGCGCGCCCTTGCCGACATGACCGACCTGCGTGACCATGACCAACAGCCCGACACAGCCCAGCCAGGCAGCCCAGGCCATCTTGGCGATGAAGCGGATGTCGATCAAAGCTATGCCCAGCATCAACACCAGGCCGAAACCAAACCGAATGGCATGACGCGCCGCATAAGGCTCCTGATGCCCGCCCGCGGCGCTGTACAAGGCCGTATACCCCACCCCCGCCAAGGCACAG
>CANJSR010000390.1 GCA_947476855.1 Acetobacteraceae bacterium | reverse complement strand
TCGCCCACACGGACCACGAAACGATCGCCGCCCGCATCCTGGCCGAGGAATTCCCCGAGGCCTTCGCCTGCGTCTCCCACGCCGTCGCGCCCGAGTTCCGGGAGTTCGAGCGCCTGTCGACCACCGTCGTGAACGCCTATCTCGGCCCGGTGATGGAGGGCTACATCCAGCGCCTCGGCCGTAGGTTGACCGAGATCGGCATCGCGTCCCGCCCGCATCTGACCCAATCCAACGGCGGTGTCATCGGCTTCGACCAGGCAGCCCGCCTGCCGGTGCGGACGGTGCTGTCCGGCCCCTCCACCGGCGTTGTCGGCGCGCAACGGATCGGGGAACTGGTCGGTATTCCGGACCTGATCACCTTCGACATGGGCGGCACCAGCACGGACGTCGCCCTGCTGGCCGGCGGCAAATGCCGGCTGGCGAGCGAGGCGACGGTCCATGGCTACCCGATCAAGGCGCCGATGCTGGATATCCACACGGTGGGGGCAGGGGGCGGCTCGATCGCCTTCATCGACAATGGCGGCCTGCTGAAGGTCGGCCCGCGCAGCGCCGGCGCCGATCCCGGCCCGGTCTGCTATGGCCGCGGCAATACCGAGGCCACGGTCACCGACGCCAATGTCGTCCTTGGCACCCTGAACCCGGATTTCCTTCTCGGTGGGCGGATGGCGGTGCATCGCGACCTCGCCGTGGCCGCGATCGACCGGCTGGCGGGGCCGCTGGGGATGGACCGGATGGCGACGGCCCAGGGGATCATTTCGGTCGTGACCGCCAACATGGCGCGCGCGATCCGGGTGATCTCGGTGCAGAAGGGGCATGACCCGCGTGACTACACGCTGATCGCCTTCGGTGGCGCCGGCCCGCTGCATGCCGCGCGGCTGGCGCGGGAGCTTGATATCAGCCGCGTCCTGATCCCGCGCAATCCCGGCATCCTCTGCGCCATGGGCCTGCTGCTGACGGACCTGCGGGCGGATTTCGCGGTGACGCGCCTCGCCACGCTGGCCCCCGCGGCACTCGACCCGATGCGGGCCGCCTTCGTCGCCCTGGACGCACAGGCGGAGACCTGGTTCGCGGAGGAGCACATCGCCCCCGCCGACCGCCGCGTCACCCGCACGGTCGACATGCGCTATGCCGGCCAGAACTACGAACTGCCGATCGAATTGCCCGACGGGCCGATCGGCCCCGCAACGCTCGATGCCCTGGCCGCCGCCTTCGCCGCCGCCCATCACCGTGCCTATGGCTTCGTGGCCGAGACCGATCCGGTGCAACTCGTCACTTTCCGGATGGAGGCCGCGGGCGTCGTCCCCAAGGCCAGCTTCGTGCCGCAGCCTGATGCCGGCCCCGATGCCTCGGCCGCGATCGACGGAGAACGGCAGGTCTGGATGCCGGAGGCCGGGGGCTTCGTGACCTGCCCGGTCTACCAACGCGACCGCCTGCGCGCCGGCAACCGCATCACCGGACCCGCGATCATCGAGCAGATGGACGCAACCACGGTCGTTCTGCCCGCGATGGTTGCGGTGGTGGAACCCTATTCGCACATTATTCTGGAGCCGGATGGACAATCCTGACGAATCGAACAAAAATCGTTGCGGCCGTATTCAATCCGGGGCACCACGGTCGCTCTGTCCATCAAGGCTTTCTCGATGCGCTTTCCCGTCGCGGCTCCGGCCCTTGCCACGCTTCTGGTCCTGTCGGCCTCGATCATTGCTGGTCCGGCGCATGCCAATCTGCTGACCAATGGCGGGTTCGAGTCGCCGGTGGCGGGCCCCAGCTACGGTTCCCTCGTTTCCGGCCCCGGCTTCAGCTACCTCTCCAACGGCGGCAGCACCACGAGCAACGGCTGGACCTGGTCGGGCAATGCCGGGGTGATCAACGGCGCGACCGCGACGCCCTGGTTCGCGGCGTTCCCGCCGAGCGGCTATCTCGATTCGCAGTATGCGTTCGTGCAGGGAATCGGGTCGTCGGTGTCGCAAAGCTTCACGCTCGCGACGCAGAGCCTGGTGAACATCTCCTGGCTCGTCACCGGCCGGCCGGCCTTCGGGGCGGTCAGCGGCCTTGCCACCTACACGGTCACGGCCGGTTCGCTGTCGCTGAACGCCTCCACGACCAGCGGCATGCCGTTTGCCGCCTACGGTCTGAGCGGGCTTCTGGACGCGGGCACCTATGCGCTGACCTTCCTGCATACCGGCCCCGATGCCACCGACCGCAGCTTCTTCCTCGACGATGTGACCGTGACCGCCAGCGCCTATGTGCCGGAACCGGCATCCGCCGCGATCATCATCATGGGCGTGGCGGGGATGATCGGTCTGCGCCGGCTGACCCCGGTCGGGTCCCGCCGGAACGCGTGACTCCGTGCTGGCCGTTCCGCCGAACGTCCCATAGGATCACGCCAGCGGCGATCATGCGGGACGGCGGGCGATGAACGATTTCGGCGGTGCGGCGGTTTCGGTCGATCCCATCACGGTCGAGGTGATCGGCTCCGCCCTCTCCTCCATCGTCGAGGAAATGGGGGAGGCTTTGATCCGTGCCTCCTATTCCACCAACATCAAGGAACGGCGGGACTGTTCGACCGCGCTGTTCGACCTTGCCGGCACGACCTTGTGCCAGGCCGAACACATCCCAGTGCATCTGGGCAGTTTCCTCGACCTGATCGCGAACATCACGAAGCGTCACCCGATCGAACAGATGCGCCCGGGCGACGTCTTCTGCGGCAACGATGCCTATGAGGGCGGTGGCACCCATCTGCCCGACATCGTCCTGGCGGAGCCGATCTTCGTTGACGGCGCGATCGTCGCGTGGGCCGTGAACCTGGCGCATCACGCCGATTTTGCCGATCGCGGCCACGCCCATATCTACCAGGAGGGCCTCCGTATCCCCCCGATCCGGCTGTATCGGGCGGGGGAACTCCAGACCGACGTCATGGAACTGATCCTGCTGAACTGCCAGGTGCCGCGGGAACGTCTATCGGATTTCCGCGCCCAGATGGCGGCCAACCGGCTCGGCGTGCAGCGGTTCCAGGGCCTCTGCGCCAAGTATGGGCGTGAGACCGTGCTGGCCGCCGGGGCCGCGTTGCAGGACTACGCCGAACGGAAGATGCGCGCCGGGATCGCCGCGATCCCGGATGGCGTCTACCGCTTCGCCGATCGCTACGACTGCCCGGAGATCGACGGCGAACTCGACATGAGCGTCGAGATCACGATCACGGGCGATTCGATGCATCTGCATTTCGATGCCCCGAAGCAGGTCCGCGCCGGGCTGAACATGACGATGACGGCGACACTGTCGACCGTGTATTACGCGATCAAATCCATCGTCGATCCGACCATCCTGCCGAATGCCGGCCTCGCGCGGCCGCTGTCGGTAACCGCGCCCGAGGGCACAATCGTCAACTGCGTCCATCCCGCCGCCGTGAACGGGCGCCTCGGGCCGTGCCAGCGGGTGGTCGACCTGATCTATGGGGCGCTGGCCGATGCCGTGCCCGACCGAGTCACCGCCGCCAGCAACGGCGCCTGCACATCCATTACTTTCGTCGGCCACCAGCCATCCGACAACCGCATCTGGGTCTATCTGGAAACGATCGGCGGCGGCTTCGGCGCGCGCACGGGCAAGGACGGGCTGGACGGGGTGCATGTCCACATGACCAACACCTCCAACCTGCCGGTCGAGGCGCTGGAGGTCGAATACCCCCTGACCCTGATGCGCTATGAGCTGGTCGATGGCTCGGGTGGGGCAGGGCAGTTTCGCGGCGGCATGGGGCTGCGCCGGGTGTATCGCGCCAACCACGACTGCCGCGTCCGCATCGACACCGCCCGCCTGCTATCCCGCCCCTGGGGCCTGTTCGGCGGCGAGCCGGGCGGCAACGCGGATGTCGTGCTGCATGGCGGGGCGGTGCCGTTCAACCACGGCAATGGCGGCCTGCGTCCGGGTGAGTGCATCGAGGTCGTGACCGCGGGTTCCGGCGGCTACGGCCCGCCGGCTCGGCGCGATCCGGCCGCCGTCCGCCGCGATGTCGCCGAGGGCAGCATCACGGAAGAACGGGCGGCGGAACTTTATGGCTAACGGGCAGCCGCAAACGGCCGCGTGACGACCGTGGCCGCGATGGGCCTTGCCCGATCGGGACCGGGGTTGCGCCGTTCCTGACCTGTTGGGTAAGGTTCGGGTCAAACAACGAATGGTCGAACCATGGTTTCGCGTCGTCGGTTTCTTGCCGGTGCCTCGGCTGCACTATCCTCCGCCGCGATCCATGCCGAGTCGTTGGCAAACACCACGCCCGGCGTGCTGCGCACCGCCGTCATCGGCGCTGGCATGTCCGGTCTCTATTCCGCATGGCGGTTGGTCAACGCGGGCCATCCAAGCGCCGATATCGCGATCTTTGAGGGATCGGCGCGCATCGGCGGCCGGTTGCGGTCGGAAGCCATGCCGGGAACCGAGAACATCGTCGCCGAATTCGGCGGCATGCGTTACTTGACCAGCCAGAAACTGGTCAGCGCGCTGATCCGCCATCTGGCGCTGGACAATCGTAACTTCCCGATGGGCGGCCCCGAGAATCTCAGTTTCATCCGCGGCAAGCGCTGGACCGAGGCGGACTATGGACGCACGGGCGCCATTCCCTTCGACCTGTCGCCCGATGAAGCCGGTCGTGATCCGACCGGGTTGATGGTGCGCGCGATTGAGCGTGTCGTGCCGGGCGCCGCGAAACTGACGCCGGAGCAATGGCCCCCGATCCAACGGACCGCCATGCTCGACGGGCGCCCCCTGCATGCAGGGGGCTATCGGGACGTAATGAACCGCTTCCTGTCCTATG
>CANJSR010000389.1 GCA_947476855.1 Acetobacteraceae bacterium | reverse complement strand
GATCAGGCGCTTCTCCGGCGTGCCCTATGTCTCCTCCCTGCAACGCTACGTCGCCACCCTGCCGGGCGTGCTGGAATGGGCCTGGGACGCGGTGCGGCCGGCTTTGGTCTCGGGCGTTATCCCGGAAACCGGCTGGCGGCTGGCCCGCGACGTGCGGATCGCTCCGGCCGAACCGGTATCGGCCGCGACCGTCCGAGCCTGGGGCGTGGACGCGGCCGGGCTGGCGGCGATGCGCAACGTGACGGAGAACTTCGTCCGCGTCTCCCCCGTCAACATCATGACCGGCGCCTGCCTGCGCGCGATCCTGAACGGCCAGGTCCCCAACGGCACCGGCTTCACCGAAACCTGGACCCCGCCCGCCATGCTCGGCCCGATGCCCGGCAACGTGGACATCGCCAGCCTGCCGCCGGCCCAACACGCCGTGCTGATGCGTTTCGCGACCGAGGTCGATGGCCAGCCCTTCATCCCCGCCCTGTACCGGCAATTCGCCCATTGGCCGGCGATGCTGGGCTGGCTGGCGGATGTGCTGGTGCCGCGCCTTACGAGCCCCGAGACCAATGCCGCCCGCGCCGCCTTCCGTGCCGCCGCGCTGGACGCCGCCCCCGCGATCGTGGCTCGCCTGCCGCCCATCCCCTCCAGCTTCCGCCCGGACGCCGAGACCACGCGCCGGGTCCTGGTCACGATCGACCGCTACGCCCAGACAAGCCCCGAGATGACGATGTTCGGTCGCCTGGTGGAGGACGCGCTGCCGACCTCGCTCGACTGACCAACCAACCTCCCGGGGTCCCCCATGCGCCGTCTTCTCGCGTTCGTGCTGCTGGTCCTGCTGGCCGCCACGCAGGCGGCACACGCGGACAATGACATCCGTCAGGAGGCGGTCCGGTTCGTGCCCGGCGCCTCCAAGGCGACCATCAAGGGCACGATCAAGGGATCGCAGACCGTCGACTACCAACTGCGGACGGCGGCGGGGCAGACCATGACGGTTACGTTCAAGCCAACCAACCCGTCCGCCTATTTCAACGTCCTGCCGCCCGGGTCGAACGAAGCACTGTTCATCGGTTCCAGTGCCGGGAACCACTTCACGGGCGTGCTGCCCGCCACCGGTCTCCATACCATCCGCGTCTTCCTCATGCGCAACGCCGCTCGGAGGAACGAAACGACGCATTATACGCTGGATGTGAGCGTGACCGGCGGGGGCCGATAAACCACGATCGGCCCGGGCGGAAACGTCACGGGCCGAGCGTCATGTGTTGCGCGGCGCGGAATTCCGACGCCGGAGTGTAACATGGCTTTGGTTCAATCGTCTCCCACACAGATGTCGGGTGGTGGCTTGGGTTGAGCGGCACCGGACTTCTCGAACAAGGAAATGGGTGAACTGTCATGGCCAGCGATCCAAAGCGTCCCGCGCAGTACGACAAGGCCGTCGCCCTGGTGCTGCAAGGCGGCGGTGCCCTCGGCAGCTATCAGGCTGGAGTCTATGAGGCGATCGCGGACTCCGAATACCCGCCGGACTGGGTCGCGGGCATCTCGATCGGGGCGATCAACGCCGCGATCATCGCGGGCAACGCGCCGGACCAGCGCGTCGGCAAATTGCGGGCGTTCTGGGACAGCATCACCGCCTCGGCCACCCCGTGGGCCATGCCCGCGACCGGCTGCACCGAGGCGGACCGCAGGATCGGGGCGCTGTCGGCGCTCGCGTTCGGTCAACCCGGGTTCTTCGCGCCGCGCCCACCGCTGTCGTGGCTGTTCGGCGCGCAGCCGACGAGCTTCTACGATACCGGGGCACTCCGCTCGACCCTGGAGCGGCTGGTGGATTTCGACCGGATCAACGCCGGCGAAATCCGCTTCAGCGTTGGCGCCGTCAATGTCCGCACCGGTAATTTCGCCTATTTCGACAATACCTCGACCCGGATCCGCGCCGAACACATCATGGCCAGCGGGGCACTTCCGCCGGGCTTTCCCGCCGTGGAGGTGGATGGCGAATTCTACTGGGACGGCGGCCTCGTCTCCAACACGCCGCTGCAATACGTGCTGGAATACATCCCGCGCCGCAGCCGGCTGACGTTCCAGGTGGACCTGTTCCACGCCGTCGGCCCGATGCCCGAAAACCTGGAAGACGTCACCGAGCGCGAGAAGGACATCCGTTATTCCAGCCGCACCCGTTCGGCGACCGAGGCTTTCCGCAAGGCCCATGACGTGCGGCACAACATCAGCGACCTGTATGAGATGCTGCCACCAGAATTGCGTGCGACCGCGCAGGCGCAATTCCTGTATCATTACGGGTGCGTCACCACGATGGACATCGTGCAGATGATCTACCGCCCGGATGACGGCCAGGGTCACGCGAAGGACTATGAGTTCAGCCACAGGACCATGCTGGCCCGGTGGGATCAGGGGCTGAAGGACGCGCGGGAGACGTTGCGGGCCTCGCCCTGGCTGGCGCCTATGCCGCCGGAGCTTGGCGCGCGCACATTCGATGTGACGGGCGACCGGTTGCGGGCGGACCGCGCGCGAACCCAACCGGAGCCGATGTAGAGCATGATCACGCTGAGCGGAATCGTACCAGCGTGTGAATCATGCGACCATACAAAGAGCGAGAACACCCTGACCGTACACGGTCAGGGTGTTCTAGCATTCGGGGAACAGCGTCTCGGCCGTGTGCAGCGCGATCATCCGTTCCTCGTCCGTCGGGATGCACCAGACCGAGACGCGCGCGCCGTCGGGAGAGATCATCGCCTCCCCCACCGCGTTGCGTGCGTCGTCCAGGCCGGCGCCCAGCCAGGCGCAGAGCGCGGTGACCTCCCGCCGGGTCTCCGCGTCGTTTTCCCCGATGCCGGCGGTGAAGACCAGCGCGTCCAGCCCGCCCAGCGCCGCGGTCAGGGAGCCGATTTCGCGGACGATGCGGTAGACGAACAGGTCGATCGCCTCCCGCGCATGCGGATCGGCCGAGGCCCGCAGCGTCCGCATGTCCGACGAAATGCCCGAGACGCCGAGGAGGCCGGAGCGCCGATACAGCAGGTCCTCGATGGCGGGGGCGTCCATCCCGTGCTGTTCCATCAGATACAGGACCACGCCGGGATCGAGCGCCCCGGTGCGCGTGCCCATCATCAGCCCGTCCACCGCGGTGAACCCCATCGTGCTGGCGACGCTGCGCCCGTCGCGCATGGCACACAGGCTGGCGCCATTGCCCAGATGCGCGGCGATCACGCGGCCGCCGGCGATGGCGGGTGCGACCTCCCGCAGGCGGCGGGCGATGTATTCGTAGGACAGGCCGTGGAACCCGTAGCGGCGGACACCGGCCTCGGACAGCGCGCGCGGCAGGGCGAAGGCCTGCGCCAGCGGCGGCTGGCCGCGATGGAAGGCGGTGTCGAAGCAGGCGACCTGCGGCAGGTCCGGCGCCTCGGCCATCAGCATGCGGATCGGCGCCAGGTTGTGCGGCTGGTGCAGGGGGGCGAGGGGGATCAGCGCGTCCAGAGCCTCCAGGATCGGGCCGGTGACCCGCACCGGTTCGGCATGGGCGAGCCCGCCATGCACCACGCGATGCCCGACCGCGACCAGCCGCCGGCCGGCGCCCAGGCGTTCGGCCGCGGCCAGGATTTCCCGCGTGGAACCGGCGTGATCCAGCGCCTCCGCCAGCCAGGTGGCGTCCGTGACGACCGTGCCGGCGGCGTCCTTGACCAGGAGGTGCGGCGCAAGGCCGATCTTCTCCACCTGCCCATGATACAGCAGCGACTGTCCCGCATCCGCGTCATACAGCGCGAACTTGATGCTGGATGATCCGGCGTTCAGGACGAGGATGATTCCCGGCATGGCGGCGCGCCCCTTGTGCTGCCCTTCCGGTCAGGATCCTCCGCCGCGGGCCCGATGTCGCGGTAGATGTCCGCGCGGGGGACGTCAACGCCATGTTTCGGGAGGGCGGGGATCAGGTTCAGTCCCCCCACACCTCTTGCCCTGGTCAGGCCCCGCCGCCACACCATGTTCCCGACGGACACGCCAGGGGGAACAACGATGGCCGAGGACGCGAATCTGCTGCGGGGGGAATCATCCCCCTATCTGTTGCAGCACGCCGACAACCCCGTCCACTGGCGGCCCTGGGGGGCGGAAGCTTTGGCCGAGGCGAAGGCGGCCAACAAGCCGGTCATGCTCTCGATCGGCTACGCGGCCTGCCATTGGTGCCACGTCATGGCGCATGAATCCTTCGAGGACCAGGCCACCGCCGACCTGATGAACCGCCTGTTCGTCAACATCAAGGTCGACCGGGAGGAACGCCCCGACATCGACCATATCTACATGTCCGCCCTCCACGCCCTGGGCGAGCAGGGCGGCTGGCCGCTGACCATGTTCCTGACGCCCGACGGTGCGCCGTTCTGGGGCGGCACCTATTTCCCGCCCGAACCGCGCTGGGGCCGCCCGTCCTTCCGCCAGGTGCTGATGGGCGTGGCCGAGGCCTACCGCACCAACGCAGACCCCGTCGTGAAGAACACCGCCGCGCTGGCCCGGTTCCTGACCAACGCCGCGACACCCGAGCCAGGGGACCCACCGTCCCCCATGCATCTCGATGCCGTCGCGGAGTCCTACCTGAAGGTCACCGACCCGGAGCTGGGCGGCCTGCGTGGCGCGCCGAAATTCCCCAATCCGCCGATCTTCCGCTTCCTCTGGCAGAACGCCTTCCGCACCGGGCAACCTGCTGCCTTCGATGCCACGCACCTGATGCTGGAACGGATGTCGCAGGGTGGCATCTACGACCATCTCGGCGGCGCCTATGCCCGCTATTCCACCGACGCCGAGTGGCTGGTGCCGCATTTC
>CANJSR010000388.1 GCA_947476855.1 Acetobacteraceae bacterium | reverse complement strand
GCTGGGCATCTGGTCCGCCAACCGGCCCACCGGGATCGCGGACCTGTTCGACCAGGACATGCTGGGGGACGATCTGGAGGCGTGGATGGCCGAAAGCTCCATGCTGAAACGGACGTTCCGGAACGCGGCGGTGATCGCGGGGCTGATCCAGCGCAACCTGCCCGGCGCCGAGAAGACACGGCGGCAGGTCACCGTGAACAGCGACCTGATCTACGACGTCCTCCGCCGCCACCAGCCGGACCATGTGCTGCTCCGCGCGGCGCGGGCGGATGCGGCGAGCGGGCTGATCGACCTCGGCCGCGTGGCGGGGATGCTGGCGCGGGTGAAGGGGCGGATCGTGCACATGGTGCTGTCGCGGGTGTCGCCCTTGGCGGTGCCGGTGCTGCTGGAGATCGGCCGGGAAAGCGTCCGCAGCGACGCGAACGAGGACGCGCTGCTGGCCGAGGCGGAGGCGATCATCGCCGAGGGGATGGGGGAGCGGGTCCCACGGATGCCCCAGCCAGCCCGCCCCGTTCGACGCCCCGCCCAGGCCTCCCTGTTCGACTGACCACCGCCAAAAAAACCACCCTCATTAACCGAATTGTAACGACTCTTCGCTACGCATCCCGCTTGCACACGGATCGGGCACGCGGAGGCCGTCATGCGTCGTTTCTTCCTCAACACCACACTCCGTTCGGCCTTGATCTCGGCGGTCGGAGTCCTCGCGGCCATCGCAATGATCGGCTGCGGCGTCGCCGGCCTGTCCGCCTGGCGGCATTTCTCGCAGCAAAGCCGGATCGCCAGCGTCAATCTCGACACCGACAACCTGCTGAAGGCGCAGGAATCCCTCCAGTTGGAACGCGGGTTGACCAATACCGCGCTGCAGTCGACCGACATTGCGAACGGCCAGACCCGCGCCGGTATTCAGGAACTGCGCGCCGCCGGCCAGGGCGGGCTGCTGACAGCCCTCGATCGCCTCGCACGGGCGGACTTCCCCGACCGCGACGCCCTGATCGCCACCGTCCGTTCGGCCGGAGAGCGAATGGCCCAGCTCCGCGCCCGCGCCGACGCCGCGATCGGCCAGCCCCGTGCCACACGCGATCCCGCCTTGCTGGCCGACTGGTACCCCGCCGCGACCGCCATGCTGCGCGACATCGGAGCCCTGTGGCTCGCCGCGTCGCGCGACATCGGCAAGCTGGACCCGATCGTCGGGCAGATGGCCATGGTCAAGCAGAACGCCTTCCTGATGCGCGAATACGCGGGCCGGGAGCGCGCGTTGCATGCCGCCAACATCGCCGCCAACCGTCCGATCAGCGGAGAACAGCAGCGCTCGGTCGCCGAATGGCGCGGCGCGGTCGGCCTGGGCTGGCAACTGGTGCGGGAATTGTCCGCCGGCGCTCCCTCCCCCCTGCCCGAGGCGGTCGCGCAGGCGCAGGACAGCTACTTCACGAAGTATCGGGGGGAACTCGAAACCATCCTGAAGAACCAGGCCGCGACCGGGTCCTATGGCGTCACCGGGGCCGAGTGGCTGCGCCTGTCCAACGCCGCGCTCGACAGCCTGGTCGACATCAAGGACGCGGCGGTGGTCGCGACCCTGCACTATGCCGAGACAAGGCGGACCGACGCGCTGCGGGCACTGATCGTCGCCGGGGTAGCGATGCTGGTGACCCTGGTCGTCGCCGCCACCGCCATCCGGATCGTCGTCGCCCGGGTCGTCCGGCCGGTGCTGGCGATGTCCGCGGCGATGCGCGACCTAGCGAACGGGGACACCGCGGTTGCCATCCCCGGGACCGAAAAGCGCGATGAAATCGGCGCCATGGCGCAAGCGGTGCAGGTGTTCCGGGAGAACATGCTGCGCAACGCCGAACTGACGGCCGAGGCGGCGGAGCACGAACGCCAGCGCGAAGCGAGGCGCGCCACCATCGATGCGATGATGCATGAATTCTCGGGCCAGGCGTCGCATTCGCTGGAACTGGTGCGGGACTCGCTGGGTGAGATGCGGACACGGGTGGGCGCGCTGACCACGGCCTCGCGGGACAATACCGCGCATACCCAATCCGCGGTCGGCAACGTGCAGGTGGCCTCCGAGCATGTCGATACGATCGCCGCGGCGACCGAGGAACTCAGTGTCTCGGTCAGCGAGATCAGCCGCCAGGTGACCGCCTCCACCACCATCACGCGGCGCGCCGTGGGGGAGGCGGAGGCGACGAATGCGTTGATCCAGGGCCTGTCGAACGCCGCCGACCGGGTGGGCGCGATCGTGCAGATGATCAGCGGCATCGCCAGCCAGACCAACCTACTGGCGCTGAACGCGACGATCGAGGCGGCGCGGGCCGGAGAGGCCGGGCGCGGGTTCGCGATCGTGGCCTCCGAGGTGAAGTCGCTCGCCACCCAGACCGCGAAGGCAACCGAGGATATCGCCGAACAGATCGCTTCCATCCAGGGCGCGACGCGGCATTCGGTCGAGGCGATCCGCGGGATCGGTGCCACCATCGCCGAAGTGAGCGAGATCGTCGGCACCATCGCCGGCTCGGTTGGTGAGCAGGGCGCGGCCACGCAGCAGATCGCCGGCAGCATCCAGCAGGCCGCGTCGCATGTTCGCGAGGTCGGGACCTCGATCGAGGGCGCGGGCGTGGCGGCCGATACCGCCGCCGGGGCGGCCGGCAGCATGCTGACCGCGACCGACGCGCTGAACCGGGAAGCCACGCGGCTATGCGCCGACGTCGGCACCTTCCTCGCCCGCGTGCGGGTGGCCTGACCGGAGAGGGAGGAGCCAAGGGGCGGATCAGGGTCGTGCGGCGCAAGCGGGCCATGCTATCGACCCCGCATGACCGCCGCCCCCCTGCATATCCTTGGTGAACGCCTGATGCTCGATCCGGGCGGCGTGCTGCTCTGGCCCGCCGCCGGGTTGATGGTTGTCTCTGACCTGCATCTGGAGAAAGGATCGTCCTTCGCCCGCAAGGGGATGCTGCTGCCGCCCTGGGACACGCAGGCGACGCTGGACCGCCTCGCCCTGCTGCTGCGGCGCTACAAGCCGGCGATCGTCGTGGCGCTGGGGGACTCGTTCCACGACGATGCTGGCGCCGCCCGCCTGCCCGCGGCCGAACTCACCCGGTTGCAGGCGATGACCCGAGCGCATCGCTTCATCTGGGTCCTGGGCAACCACGATCCGACCCCGCCCCAGGATATCGGCGGCGAGTGGGTCACCGAATTCACCACCCACCCGCTGACCTTCCGCCACCAGGCCATCCACGGCGCCGGCCCGGGAGAGATCGTCGGCCACCACCACCCCAAGGCCGCCATCCCGACCCGAGGCACGACCGTCAGCCGCCCCTGTTTCGTGGCCGATGCGCGCCGGGTGATGATGCCGGCCTTCGGCGCCTATACCGGCGGGCTGGATGTCACCGACCCCGCCATCGCCGGCCTGTTTCCGCGCGGCGGGCGGGTCTTCCTGCTGGGGAAGGAGAGGCTGTTCAGCTTTGCCCTCGGCCCCTCCCCGCGCCGACGTGCCCCTGCCGTCAGTCCCGCATGAACTTGTTCAGCCCGGCCGTGGTCAGGGTCGTGTCGAGGTAGCCGAAGGTGCCCGTATCCCGTACCTCGGTCGCCGCCGTCACCACGGCGGTCATCGCCGCGCGGAACAGCGATCCGGCCAGGCTGATGCGCTTGACCCCCGCCTCGGCCAAGGCCGGCACGGGGAAGGATTTGCCGGGGATGCCTGCCATGAAGTTGAAGGGCCTGGTCAGCGCCGAGCACACGGCGCGAACGAGTCGAGGTCGGGCAGGCCGGGCGCCATCAGGACGTCCGCGCCGGCGTCCTCGAACGCCTTCAGGCGGCGGATCGTGTCATCGAGGCTGGGGTTGCCCCGCAGGAAGTTCTCGGTCCGGGCGGTCAGGACGAAGCCGAAGCCGCTGGCGCGCGCGGCTTCCACGGCCGCCGCGATCCGTTCCACGGTCAGGGCGTGGTCGAACAGGGGGCGGGCCGGGTCGCCTGACGCGTCCTCGATCGAGCCGCCGACCAGGCCCACGCCGATGGCGAGGCGGATGGTCTCTGAAGCGGCCTCGGGCGTGTCGCCGAAGCCCTTTTCCAGGTCGGCGGAGACCGGCAGGTCGGTGGCCAGCACGATGGCGCGGGCGTGTTCCAAAGCCTCCTGCCGGGTCACCTGTCCGTCGCGCCGGCCCAGCACGCCGGCCGAGGCGCCGGAGGATGTCGCCAACGCCGGGAACCCCAGCCCCGTCAGCACGCGGGCGGAGCCGGCATCCCAGGCGTTGGCGATCACGAATGCGCCAGGCGCTTCATGCAGGGCACGGAACGCGGCGGCTTTCTCGGACTGGCTGGGTGACATGGCGGCCTCCTGGATCAGGCCGCCCGTTTAGCGGCCCGCACCCCAGCCGGCCCCGTCCAATTCGGGCGGCGGGGCTGAGACCGGGCTTGGCGGGCGGAGGCTCTCCATCCCCACCCAAGTCGTAGGCGGTGGGCCGGCGCCCACCATGACGGGAAGGGCCTGGGGTGCCACACCCACCATCACGAGGAGGCGTGGCGGACCCCGCCTAGCCTTTCTTCGCGACCAGGTCCCGCACGCCCCGCAGCGCCACGTAGTAGCCGCCGACGCCGAAGCCGGTGACCATCCCCTGGCTGACCTGGGCGGTGTCGGAAATCGGGCCGCGGCGGACGGGGTTGGAGATATGCACCTCGATCGTCGGGAACTTCACCTGGCTGATCGCCGCCGTCAGGGCGGGATAGCCGCGGCTGAACCCGGCGGGGTTGAACAAGGCGGCATCAAACCCCTCATCCAGCGCGGCGTAGAAACGATTGACGACCTCGCCCTCGACGT
>CANJSR010000387.1 GCA_947476855.1 Acetobacteraceae bacterium | reverse complement strand
TGGGCGAGTGGTCACTCGGATAGGACACACAGATGGATACTGAAGGCGAAAACCTGTTCCGCCCCGCGCGTGAGGGGTTCCGGTGGGACGACGTCGCCTACCTGCCGTACAAGCAGGATGGCAGCGCGCCGTTCAAGGATATCTCCCGCCAGGTCCTGTTCCAGGAACCGACGATGGGGTGCGAACTGCGCTATTTCGAGATGGATGCGACCGGCTATTCCACGCTGGAGCGGCATGAACATGCGCACGCGGTGATGATCCTGCGCGGGGAAGGGACGTGCCTGCTGGGGACCGAGGTGCGGCCGGTCAAGCCGCTCGACCTGGTGACGATCCCGGCCTGGACCTGGCACCAGTTCCGCGCGGACGGGAAGGCGCCGATGGGGTTCCTGTGCATGGTCAACCAGGCGCGTGATAAGCCCGTGCTGCCGACCGAGGATGAGTTGCGGGCGATGAAGGCGGTGCCGGCGGTGGCGGCCTTCCTGGGCGGGTAAGTCCTCGCCTAGTTCACCGCCATCAGCTTGGACGACATCGTCGCGCAGAACGCGCCGAATGATGACGAAATCTGCGCGTTCGTCGGCACGACCAGCGAAATCCCCGTGCCCTTGCGCAAGGTGGCCAGTGACGCGGCGTACCCGGCGCGTTGGCTGGCGGATGTATTCCCGGAATAGTAGATCGTCGAAATCGAAATCCCCAGGCTGTTGGCGTAATTCGCCTGATTCTGCGCCATTGTCAGCAGCTTGGAGTCGGTACAATTGCTCGTGCAGGTCGCGATCGCGGAGGTGGGTGTGGGGAAGATCCCTTCCTCCCGCGTATAGGTGAAGTTGTTGGCGTTGGGCACGCCGTCGGTGATGAGCACGATGTTCTTGAACGTATCGTTATAGAGTGCGTTGGCGAACATA
Source organism: Acetobacteraceae bacterium (assembly GCA_947476855.1). Next base: position 3,930 of record CANJSR010000387.1, on the reverse strand, counting down.
TCGGATTTCGTCGCGCGATAAATGCCGGATGCGACATTGGACCCGCTGCACGCGGGTGCGCCGGTGTTGCCGCAGGACTTCACGCCGGCGATCTTGGCGGTCAGCGTGGCGTAGTTGGTGCTGACCACGGTCGGCGCCTGCGTGACCGAATAGCGGCCGGTGATACCGATCAGGCCGAACTGCGAATCCGGTCCGGCCGAGTTCTTCACACAATCCAGGATCGCCTGGTCCGCCGTGCGTTGGTTCGCGATGCTAGGGCTGAAGGACCCTGACAGATCGTTGATGACGATCACATGGAAGGCCTTTCCGGTGGCATAGCTGGACGTCGCGACCGTCGTGAGGTCGACCGAGGTCTTTGAAAACGTGGCGCCGAACATGGTCAGCAACGGATTGCCGTTGGCTGCGGTGCTACGCCCCGTCACCTGCACGGCGTTCGGTGTCGTGCCGCCGCTCGTGGCCAGGCTGGTGAAGGTCCGGTTCGTGATATCCCAGTTCCCGACGACGACATCGGCCGTCGGAACGATCGTGCCATATTTGCCCGACGGCATGTTCAGCCCGGCGAACTGCTGCGCGGTGGAGACGATGGTCGTCGTCGAATTCGTGCCGGACGTATAGTACGTCGTCAGCTTGTTCGCACCCGCCAGCGATGCCGCCTGCACGGACTGTCGAAACAGCAACTTATGATAGTAAAGCCGAGCGCCATCGACGCCGAGGAGCGCGGTGCCGAGAAGGACGGGGAACATCATGGCCGCGAGCAGCGTAACGCCGGCGCCTCGATGGTTCCGTAGCCGAGTGAACAGCGCGCGCATCACGGGCACAACCCTTCCTTCATCAAGACGGACTGCGCGACGAGCGTCTTGCCCGTAAAGATCGAGTAGATATCCGCCAACGCCGCCGCCTTCGCATCCACGGACACGGAAACCGTCACGCTCGGTACGGCGCAGTTCTCACTCGCGGTGACCGTGAAGGTCGCCCAGGATGGCAGCCCCTGGCAGGCGTAGTATTCCGCCTGTGTCGAGGTCAGGCTGCCGCTGCATGTGACCGTCGATGTCGTGTTGCTCGTCGTGATCGCGCCGTTGGCGAAGTTCTTCACCTGGCCGGTCGACACCATGCGGGCCGCGAACTGCGCCGAGTCCTGCATCGCGGCCCAGGTGAAGAACAGCACGTTGGTCGCGATGAAACCAAACAGGATGGTCATCAGCGGGGCGGCGATCACGGCGAACTCGACCGCGGCCGATCCGCGCCGTCCCATGCGGCGCCACCACGCGCGGCGGGGCACGGGTCGGGGCGCCGGTTGGGACGCCAGTTGGGACGCCAGTTGGGACGGGTGTGACGGCGCGCCGGCGTGTCCTGACCGGCTGGCGCCGCCCGGGTACGCGGCGTCGGGCATGGGCATCATCTCCGTGCCGGCGGGCGGTGCCGGCATGGCATGACGCTTACGATGGGAACGGTTACCGAATGGTTGCGTCTGCCGCCCGTTGACGCCCCCGCGCCTGGGGGTAGTGTCCCCACCCAGGGAAACACCAGGGGAGGGCCGTCATGGCGCCGAACGCGAAACGCGTGTTCTACACGAAGTACCTGCCGTCATCGCTGTTCGCCGACCTGGTCGCGAAGCGCCCGGATGTTCAGTTGGACAGGCTGGAGAACGACACGCCCGCCCCTGTCGCGCAGCCAATTCTCTCCCAGGCCCATGTCTACCAGATCGGCGCCTCCCGGCAGGTGATCGGGCAGCACCTGCAGGTGCATGACGCGCTGCTGGATCAGACTCCGAACCTGATCGCCGTGTCGTCGAACGGCGCCGGCTATGACACGGTCGATGTCGATGCCTGCACCGCGCGTGGCATCGCGGTCGTGAACCAGTCCGGCGGCAACAAGGAAGCCGTCGCCGAACACGCGCTGGCGATGATGCTGACCCTGTCCAAGCGCCTGATCGAGGCCGATCGCGCCACACGATCGGGCGCCGCGCATGACCGCAATGCCTTCCTCGGTCGCGAGCTGAACGGCAAGACCGTGGGCGTGCTGGGGATCGGCAGTGTCGGCGGTCGGCTGGCCGATTTGTGCCGCGGGCTGTTCCAGATGCGTGTGCTGGCCTACGATCCGATGCTGAGCGCCGATCAGGTCAAGGCGCGCGGGGCGGAGAAGGTGGAGCTGAACGAACTGCTCGAGCAGGCCGACTATGTCTCGGTTCATTGCCCGCTGACGAAACAGTCCCGGAAAATGATGGGGGCGGAACAATTCGCCCGGATGAAGCCGCATGCCTATTTCGTGACGACCGCGCGCGGCTTCATCCATGATGAGGAAGCTCTGGCGGCGGCCCTGTCCGGCAAGCAGATCGCCGGCGCCGGCCTTGACGTGTGGGAAGACGAACCCCCGCCCTCCGACCACCCGCTGATGAAATTCGACAACGTGCTGATCAGCCCGCACATCGCCGGCAGCACGATCGAGGCGCGGGAGAACATGGGCCGCATCGCCGCCGAACAGGTCCTCGATATCCTGGATGGCAAGAAGCCGCCCCGCCTGATCAACCCCGAGGTCTGGCCGGCCTACAAGGAACGCTTCGCACGGATCATGGGCGGAACGCCGGAAGGGTAGAGCATGATCGCGCTGGGCGGAGTCGTAACAGCGCGTGAATCATGCGGTCAAACAAGCGGCGTCGGGCGCACTGACCCGCTCGGAGTTGCGCGGCGAAGCGGATCGCGCCCGCGCCATCCTCCTGACGCCTTCCGATTGGACGAGCCGTGATGCGGCGGAGGCGTTTGGTGTGACCGCCGCGTCCGTTCGCCACTGGCGGCAATGGTTCGCCGAGGACGGTGTGGAGGCGTTGCGCCCCACGCTGGCACCGGCTTCCTCCGCGGCAAGGGGCGCGCAGGCGTTGGTGCGCGCGGTACTTCGCGAACCGGGACAGGGCCGCGCCCACTGGACGCCCCGATCCACTCCGCGGTGACCAGACCGCACAGGAGGCGCAGCCCTTCGTCCACCAGGTCGGACGCCTACTTCTTCACATCCCGTTCCCGGTCCCGCAGCTTCACGATCGGCTCCTGCAGGAACACGGCATAGTCGTACACCGTCTCGTCATCCTGGTTCCAGCACACATATCCCCGGCAATCATTCGGACGCGCGTCATAAACCCCGCACAGCCGGTTCTCATCGAGGAACTGGCAGGTCTTGAACCCCTGCTTGATCCGTTTCTCTCCCTTGCGGGTCGTTTCCACGACGTGCCGCTTCTCGAAATCGGGAACGGTCATCTTCAGGTGCTTGGCCAGCCGGCGGACGTCATCGCGGCTGACCCGGACATAGCCCGCCATCCGGCAGCACAACGCCGGACACTTCATGCAGTCCAGGCGCTCATGATTGGCCATCGTCAGGCGATCAAGCCGATTGTCCCGGCCGGCAGCGGATGAAGTTCATCGGCTGCATGCTCAGCACGATATCCCCCGCCTGGTTCCGCACCTCGATCAGGTTCCGTGTCAGCCCGCGATCGGGGCGGGACTTCGACAGCCGGGACTCGGTGATCGTGACCCGCACGCTCAGCGTATCGTCCGGGAACACCGGCTTCATCCAGCGCAGCTCATCCACGCCGGGAGACGCCAGGCCGTTCTTCGGCAGAAAATGGGCCACGAACAACTGCATCATCAACCCGACCGTCTGCCATCCGCTGGCGATCACCCGTCCGAACGGCCCCGTCGCCGCGACAGCCGGATCGACATGCATGTCCTGCGGGTCGAACTGGCGGGCAAAGGCGATGATCTCGGCCTCCGACATCGTGAAGCTGCCGAGTTCGAACACGGCTCCCTCCGGGTAGTGCTCGAAGAAGCGCAGGGTCGGATCGGCGGGCAGGGTGTTGGCCATGCTGGGATCCCGGGTCGGTTGAGGGGGTTCGCCTAACATGCGATACGGGACCTGACAACGAACGGCCCGCATCGGCCGGTC
>CANJSR010000386.1 GCA_947476855.1 Acetobacteraceae bacterium | reverse complement strand
GAAACCGATGAAGGGCGACAACGGGTCGGGGATGCATGTGAACATGTCGATCTGGAAGGGCGGCAAGCCCCTGTTCGCGGGCAACGCCTATGCCGACCTGTCGGAGACCTGCCTCTACTACATCGGCGGCATCATCAAGCATGCCAAGGCGTTGAACGCCTTCACCAACCCCTCGACCAACAGCTACAAGCGGCTGATCCCGGGGTTTGAGGCGCCGGTGCTGCTGGCCTACTCCGCGCGTAACCGTTCGGCCTCCTGCCGCATCCCGTATGCGACCAGCCCGAAGGCCAAGCGCGTCGAAGTCCGCTTCCCCGACCCGACCGCCAACCCATACCTGGCGTTCGCGGCCATGCTGATGGCCGGCCTGGATGGCATCAAGAACAAGATCCACCCCGGCGATCCGATGGACAAGGACCTCTATGACCTGCCGCCGGAAGAACTGAAGGGCATCCCAACGGTGTGCGGCAGCCTCCGCGAAGCCCTCGGCGCCCTGCAGGCCGACCATGAGTTCCTGCTGGCCGGCGACGTGTTCTCGATGGACCAGATCGAGAGCTACATCGAGCTGAAGTGGACCGAGGTCTACAAGTTCGAACACACGCCGCACCCGGTTGAGTTCGAGATGTACTACTCGGTCTGATCCTTTCCGGGATCGGATGGGAAGCAGCCGGGCCCTTGGGTCCGGCTGTTTTCGTTTTTGGAGGGACACCAGGCGTGGTAAATGTCCGGTGAGGAGAGCGGCGCATGACCGAAGTCAGGCTTGATCCACGTGTTTTGACCGAGGACGAAATCGAGGAAGCGCGTCTCGACGCCCAGGCCCTCGCGGACGTCGAGGCAGGGCGGGTCGTGCCGCACGAGGAAGTCGCCGCTTGGCTACGATCCTGGGGCACCGCCAATGAGCTTCCGCGCCCCCGTCCCAAGGCGCGATGATACGGGTTGAGTGGACCGAGACCGCGCTGGACGAACTGGACGCGATCCGAGCCTATCTTGGCCCGTTCAATCCGCCAGCGGCACACCGTGTGGCACGCGCGCTGCTCGCCGCCGCGATAGCCTGTCGGTGCTGCCAAATCGAGGCCGGCCCGTACCTGATACTGATCAGCGGGAGTTGGTAACCTCCTATTCCTACATCATCCGTTACCGTGTTCACGCCGGGGTGGTTGAAGTCCTCCGTATCCGTCACACCGCGCGCCGCCCGACCGAACCCTGAACGGACCCGGGGTGTTCCCCGGCGCCTACCCGATCTCCGGCGGCAGGATCACCCGCGTTCCCCGTCCGGTGACCCATTCCGGCCATTGGCTCATCCCCCAGGGATCCCCCGGCGGCGCCAGGGCCCAGGGGGCGAAGTGCAGGATGGGCGGGATCAGAATCGGGCGCATCGCACGCGAAGGCCGCGGTTTCCCCACGGTACATGGGGTCTTGCCGACACCCAAAAGCATGCGCTCGTGGTGTTCGATCTCCACCCGCCGGTCCAGGCGGAAATGTTCGGCGCGCAGCCTGGGGGACGGCGGGGGCGCCTCGCTCACGGTGCATGGGGTGTCACCGCATGCGTTTTCCGCCGGTTCGGCGGGGGACTCCGAGGCAGCCTCCAATTTGGCTTCCAGATCATCGCACAGCCGCTCGATCGCCTGGCGGAACGCTGGCGGGATGGCGGGGGAAAACGGCGATGGCGGCAGGGCGGCGAGCGCCTCCGCCCACGCCGGCCAGGGCGCGCTCACCTTGCCCAGGGCGAGTATCAGGTCCCCGCGCCGCAGCAACAGCTTCACATGGTCGTCGAACGGATCGGGCAGGCGTTTTGCGTGGAAGCCGTGGATCGTGTTGGCATCGCGGATGCGCTGGCGCCCGACCTCGGTCCGCGGGCCGGTGGCGGTGCCACCATGCATGCGGCAGCGGCCATTCGCCATGGCGGGGGATCGGCAGGGCATCCCCATCCGCGTGCGGCAGGCGGCGTTGCAGCGGGGCGCGCTGTTGGGGTTGCCGCGCGGGTTGCCGTTGCGCAGCGGGCCGGTGCGTTTGTTCATTATTCGTTCTTATCCGATGCCCCGGCATGAGGCAAGAACGGCGTGCGCGCCCGTCGTGGCACGCCCGGGACCGGCTTCCCTGATCGCGCCTTCGGCCTATACTCTGGCGTAGCGAATTCCAGGCGACGCGGGGAGGCAGCGGGAACATGGCGGAACCGCTGGTACCAACGGGATTCTGGAGCTATACGCGGGACGACGATACCCACGCGGACAAGCGGCTGAGCCAATTGCGGGCCATGCTGGCCGACGAACTGCAAGGCCAGATCGGCGGATCACCCAAGGTTCGTGTCTTCCAGGATTTCTCGATGATCCCGCTCGGCTCGACGTGGGAGCGGGAAATCAATGACGCCCTGGACCAGTCGTCGTTTCTGATCCCGATCGTCACGCCACGTTTCCTGCACAGCGAATGGTGCCGGAAGGAATTGCTGCGCTTTCTGGCGCGGGAACGCGCGTTGGGGCGGGATGATCTGATCTTCCCGGTGCGATACATCGACACACGCCACATCAGCGCGCCATGGGACGGTTCGGCGGATGACGCCGAAGTCCTGGCATTGCTGCGGTCCCGGCAGGAGATCGACTTCACCGCGCTGCGCTTCGACGATCCGAAGTCCAAGCCGGTTGCCTTGAAGATCGAGGAACTCGCGACATCGATCCGCCTCGCGCTGCGACGGGAGGTTCCGCGTCGGCGCGGCGCGCGTGGGGCAACCGCGCCGGAGTCAGCGGCGGGGGGTGCCGGGACATCGACGCCCCGCATTCCTGACCCCGGGGTGAGCGACCGGAAGGGCCCTGACAAGAGCCGAGCCTGGTTGGCGGGCATTGGGGTGGTCGCGGTCTTGGGGGCGGGGACGATCGGCGCGGTGGCGTTGCTGAAACAAGGGCCGGCCCCGCCACCGGCGACCGTCAAGCAAGCCTCACAGCCAAGTCCCGCACCCGTGGCCCAGGCCAAGCCGCCACCCCCACCGGCCTATCCCGCCGAAACCAAGGACTGTGACGTTTGTCCGGTCATGGTCCTGGTTCCCCCCGGACGCTTTACGATGGGCGCCACCAAGGAAGAGGAGGAAGCCGAGAACGTACCCGAAGCCCTGCGTGGCCTATCCAGCCCCACCCGGCCGGTCACGATCCGCCAGTCGTTCTACATGGGGCAATACCCCGTGACCCGTGGGGAGTTCGCCGCGTTCGTCCGAGAAAAGGGCGCTCGGCCCTCCGGGTATGGTTGTGTGTCCTTTGAACAGGATAAGGATAAGAAATGGTCAATGACGGTCCGGGCGGACATCTCCTGGGATAATCCAGGGTTTGGCTCCTTGCCGGACCAGGATCGGCAGCCGGTTGTTTGCGTCAGTCATGACGATGCCCAGGACTACGTCGCATGGTTGCGCAGAAAGACCGGCGGCTTGGACTACCTATTGCCCAGTGAGACGCGGTGGGAATATGCGGCTCGGGCGGTGCGGTCCTTGGACGAACCGTCGCTTCCACGTTACTGGGGGGCCGCGTCGGCTTGCGAACATGCCAATGTCGCGGATGCGGCGTTCGCGCGCATGACTGGCGGGACGGCTGGCGACTCGGGCCGGTTTTTTCAGTGTGATGATCGGTTTCCATCCATCGCGCCGGCTGGGCGGTTCAAACCGAATGGGTTCGGTCTGCATGACATGTTGGGCAATGTCTGGCAGTGGACCAGGGATTGCTGGAATGACAGCTATCGAGGTTCGCCCCCCCAGGATGATGCACCGTGGACAACCGGAGATTGCGGTGGCCAGTCCCTGCGGGGCGGTTCCTGGGGCAACTATCCTTCGGTCGTCCGCGCAGCCTACCGCAACCAGACCGACTCCGGCGATCGGAACACTCTCACCGGCTTCCGCGTCGCCAGAACTCTTTCTCCTCCTTAATATTATTATCCTTTTATCGAAGGAGCCCTGAAGCGTAGCCCCTGGTCGCTGAATTTTCGCCACAGTATTTTGATATCAATACGAACGCCAGCTCTCTGCGCGATCGGCATTGCCCCCTGCCCGAACCAGTCCAGGTCACGAGCCCCACCGCCACCCCCAACAGTTGCCCCAACCGCCCCCCCTGTGCGACCCTCCCGGCCAACCGTGCAACCCGAGGAGCAACGCCCATGTCCGACAACGTCGCAGACTTCACCTTCCTCCAAGGCGTGAAGGTCCTCGACCTCACGCAATTCGAGGCCGGCCCCTCCTGCACCGAAGCCCTCGCCTGGCTCGGCGCCGATGTCGTGAAGATCGAGAACCCGAAGATGGGCGATCCCGGCCGCCGCCTGCGCCCCGGCCAGCCCGACAACGACCCCTATTATTTCCACGTCTTCAATGCCAACAAGCGCTCCATCACCGCCAACCTGAAATCCCCCAAGGGGCTGGCGATGATCAAGGACATGATCCGCCAGGCGGACGTGATGATCGAGAACTTCGCCCCCGGCGTGATCGAGCGGCTGGGCCTGTCCTACGAAGTCGCCAAGGAAATCAACCCCGGCATCATCTACGCCCAGGTCAAGGGTTTCGGCGAAGGCAGCCCGTTCGAGAAGAACCTGGCCTTCGACATGATCGCCCAGGCCTGCGGCGGCACGTTCAGCGTCACCGGCGACGCCAACGGCCCGCCGACCCGCCCCGGCATCTCCCTCGGCGATACCGGCACCGGCATGCTGATGGCCATCACCATTCTGGGCGCGCTGTACAAGCGGCGGGAGACGGGGGAGGGCCATCGCCTCCAGGTCGCGATGCAGGACGCGATCATGCACTACATGCGGATCAACTTCGCGACCCAGGGCCTGACCGGCAAGGCCGCCCAGCGCGGCGGCAGCAAGGTCCCCGGCATCAACAACGCCCCGATGGG
>CANJSR010000385.1 GCA_947476855.1 Acetobacteraceae bacterium | reverse complement strand
TCCTTGACGACGTCGATCAGCCCGCCCTGGTGCATCCACACCTGCCGGACATGCTCCCCGGCCGGGAGCATGGTGATCACCACCTCGGCCCCGCGGGCGGCGTCACCGGCGGTGGCGGCGACCTTGCCGCCGGCCTCGGACAGCTTGTCGAGCAAGGCGGAGACCAGGTCGAAGCCGGTGACCGCGTGGCCGGCCTTGATCAGGTTGATGGCCATGGGCAGGCCCATGTTGCCCAGGCCGATAAATCCAATGCGCGCCATGGTTCAGAGCACCTCGAACACGTCGTAGACCGGGCCTTCGGGCGGGCGGCTGCCCGTGCCGATGGCGATGATGCCGTTCAACCAGCTGTATTTCTCGGACGCCGTTTCGAACAGGATGGCGGTACGGAAATAGTAAAGCGCCGGGTCCACGAACTCGCCCTTGTTGACCTTGTCCATCACCTCGGCCGGGCCGTGCCGCAGGCCGCGATAGGTCATCGCGATCGCCGCGCCGTCGTCGGTCTGCAACACGATGCGGACATCCAGCGTGGTGGAACCGTCGGGGCGGGCGATGATCCAGTCGGCGCCGCCGGGCAGGATGGTGCCCTTGAGGCGCGCGCCCTCGAACGTGCCGCCGCCGACGAGGCCGATGCGGCGGCCGCCATTCGGGGTGGCGCCAACCATCTGCATCCCGTTCACGGTCAGGCGCATGGTCATCAGGTGGGCGGTACGGATTTCAGCCATGGGGGCGGGGCTCCTGGTCGGATTCGATGGGGGCGGATGGAAGCGGATCAACGGAGGGGAGGCAAGGGTGCGGTGCTTTCCCCGCCCCGCCCCGGGGCTGGCCCCCACCCACACCAACGCGTAACGTCCCGTGCCAAACCCACCCGAGGGAGGAAACCCGCATGCCGTCCTACTACCCCCTGCCCCCCGCCGACCTCCGCGCGCTCGGCTTTACCCAGAAGCCGCTCGACCATCTCGACGCCCTGATCCGCAGCCACATCGCCGAGGGCCGCTACCCCGGCGCCCAGATCGCGCTCGCCCGCCACGGGCGGCTGGCGCTGTTCCAGACCTACGGCAACGCGAAGACCGAGGGCGGCACCGTCGCGGCCACCGACGACTCCCTGTTCCTGCTGTTCAGCCAGACCAAGGTCATCACCTCGGCCACGCTGTGGACCCTGGTGGAGGAAGGCAAGGTCTCCTTCATGGACAAGGTCTCCGACCACCTGCCGGAGTTCGCGGCGCGCGGGAAAGGCGACATCACGCTCCAGGAAGTCATGACCCATCGTGGCGGTTTCCCGTCTTCCAACGTGACGCCGGAGACCTGGGCGGATCATGCCAAGATGCGGGCGCAGGTCTGTGACTTCTCCCTGGAATGGACCCCGGGTTCGCGCCTGCAATACCACGGCCAGGCGGCCCATCTGGTGCAGGCGATGGTGATCGAGGCGGTGACCGGCCAGGACTACCGCGACGTGATCCGCGAACGCATCACCGCGCCGCTGGGCCTCGACAACGACATCTTCGTCGGCGTGCCGGCGGCCAGTCAGGGCCGTTGCGCCCATACCTATGGTCGTGACGCGCGCGAAAATACCTCGGAATTCCAGGCCGCGGGCCTGCCCAGCGGAGGGGGCTATGCGACGGCCAGGGGCATGGCGGCGCTGTATCAGATGCTGGGGCAGGGCGGGCGGTTGAACGACCAGCGCGTGTTCTCCCCGCGCCTGCTGGCCTATGTCGCGCGCAACCATACCGGGGAGATGCCGGACCTCGCGATGACGGGCATTCCGATGCATCGTGGCCTGGGTCCGCATGTGCGCGGTGAGAGCGACCGGATCCGCGGCCTGGGCACCATCGCCGCGCCGGGGACCTTCGGGCACGGTGGCGTGGGTTCGTCCTATTCGTGGGTTGATCCCTCGAGCGGCGTGTCGTTCACCTATCTGACGAACTTCGTGTCGCCTGATCCGTGGCACTCTATGCGCCTGGATCGCGTGGCGAATTTGGTGCACGCGGCGATCGATTGATCGGTCGTTGGCGTCATGCCGGGCGCAGGCCCGGCACCCACGACTTTGCAGCTTGCATCAGCAAAGTCGTGGGTGGCGGCCCGTCCGCCACCACGCCGGTGTCCCGCCGTCCGGGGCGGCCCCTTACCCGCCCGCCTTACAAACCAGCCAACGCCTGATCCAAATCCTGGATCAGATCCGCCGCGGTCTCCAATCCAACCGACAGACGGATCACATCCGGCCCGGCGCCGGCGGCAACGCGCTGCTCCTCGGTCAACTGCCGGTGAGTTGTTGACGCCGGGTGCAGGATCAGGCTGCGCGTGTCGCCAATGTTCGCCAGGTGGGAGAACAACTGCACCCCCTCCACCAGCTTGATCCCGGCCTCATACCCGCCCTTCACGCCGAAGGTGAACACCGCGCCCGCGCCCTTGGGCATGTATTTCTGCGCCAGGTCGTAATACTTGCTCGACTTCAGGCCGGCATAGGAAACCCACTCCACCCGCGGATGAGTCGACAGGAACTCCGCCACCGCCTGGGCGTTCGCGCAGTGACGCTCCATCCGCAGATGCAACGTCTCACACCCCGTGATGGTCAGGAACGCGTTCATCGGCGCCATCGTTGGGCCGTAGTCCCGCAAGGCCACCGCCCGCGCCTTCATGGTGAAGGCGAAGTCGCCGAAATTCTCGTAGAAGCGCAGGCCGTGATAGGCGGGTTCCGGCTGGCTCATGGACGGGAACTTGTCGTTCTGCGCCCAGTCGAACTTGCCGGACTCCACGATCATCCCGCCCATGGAGTTGCCGTGTCCACCGATGAACTTGGTGGTGGAGTGGGTCACGATATCCGCCCCCCACTCAAACGGCCGGCACAGGTACGGCGTGGCCAGCGTGTTGTCGACGATCAGAGGGATGCCCGCCTCATGCGCGATCTTCGCGATGGCGGCGATGTCGACGACGATGCCACCCGGGTTCGCCAGGCTCTCGATGAAGATCGCCTTGCACTTCGGCGTCAGGGCCCGGCGGAAGTTCTCGGGGTCGTGCGGATCGACAAAGGTGCAGTGCCAGCCCAGCTTCTTGAAGGACAGCCCGAACTGCGTCAGCGACCCGCCATACAACGCGCGGGACGCCAGGAATTCATCCCCGGGCTCCAGCATCGTCGCGAAGACCAGGAACTGCGCCGCGTGGCCCGATCCCGCCGCGCAGGCCGCGCGACCGCCTTCCAGGCTGGCGACCCGTTCCTCCAGCACCGAAACGGTCGGGTTGGTCAGACGCGAGTAGATGTAGCCGAAATCATGCAGGTTGAACAAAGACGCGGCGTGGTCGGCGTCGTTGAAGACATAGGCCGTCGTCTGATAGATCGGCGTCGCCCGCGCGCCCGTCGTCGGATCGGGCGTCGCGCCGGCATGGATCGCCCGCGTTTCGAACCCGTACTCCACATTCGCCATCGGCAACGGGCGGGGTTTGCCCCGGCGCGCGGTGGGCTGCTCGGGCGGACGGTTGCGGATGATCTTGGAGTTGACGCCACTCCAGGACAGTTCCCCGCCCAGGCGGCCGTATTCGATCTTCGGGCAGCGGTTCATGACCACTTCCAGCCCGGCGGCTTCGCCCTTGGCGGCGGCTTCATCGTTGCGGACGCCCAACTGCATCCACACAACCTTCGCCCCGATCGCGATCGCGTCATCCATCACCGGCCCGACCTGGTCGGAGGCACGGAAGACATCGACCATGTCCACCTTCTCGGGGATGTCGCGGAGGGAGGCGTAGATCTTCTCCCCCAACTGCTCCTTGCCCGCGGTGCCAGGGTTGACCGGGATCACCCGATACCCTTTCCCCTGCAAATACTTCATCACAAAATAGCTCGGCCGGTTCCAGTTGGAGCTGGCGCCGACCATCGCGATGGTGCGAACGCTCGACAGGATCCGGCGCAAGGTGGCGTCCGAGTAGGCGATGGGGTCGAGTGCGGTCATGGGTCGGCCTCCTGTGCGGGGGAAGGTCAGCTATCGCCTGTCGGGCGGGATGGCAACGCCAGGGTATCAGACAAGTGGGATTGGGGCCTGTGACCGGGGCCACTACCTCGTCATGGCGGCCGCAGGGCCGCCAGCCACGACTTTCCCCCAGAAGGCGTGGATGGTGGCCTTGCGGCCACCACGACGTGATAGGGCGCCAGGGTATCAGACAAAGAAAAACCCCGCCGCCTGTGAGGGCGACGGGGCTTTCCCGGGGTAGGGGTTATCAGCTCGTCTGCTGGATCGCCGAGACAACCCAGGGGCCGCCACGCACGCGCAGGAAGGTCCAGACCTCGGTCGCCGTCGTCGGCTGGTCGGGGCTGCCGTCCACGACCTTGCCCGAGGCATCGACGGTCACGTCGATCATCCCGAACTTCATCGCGACGGTGGCGTATTCACGATCGCCCTCGGCCCAGGCTTCCGCCAGGTCGCCGGACAGCAGACGCACCTGGGTGACCTGATTACGGACGCCGCGGCGGTCATGCTCGGAAAGCTGCTCACCGAAGTAGCCCAGGATTTCCGGCGTCACGATCGCGCGCATCGCGTTGACGTCGCGGCCGGTCCAGGCGGCCTGGACACCCTGCAGGATCTTTTCGAACTGCTGGTAGTCCTCGGCCTGGATGGCGATCGGGGGCAGGCTCTGGCCCTGGCCCATGCCCATCCCGGCGGCGCTGCCGCCCATCATGCGGTTGTTGCCGCTATCCATCATGTCGCGGCCCATCGCGTTCGGGCCACCGGCCATCGCCGGCTGCGGCTGCATGCGGCCACGGATCAGACGGAACGCGAGGTAGCCAAGGCCGCCGATCAGCGCGATCTGCAGCAGCAGGCCCAGGAAGCCCGCGCCACCCAGGCCGGCGCCGAAGAACCCACCGCCGAACAGCATG
>CANJSR010000384.1 GCA_947476855.1 Acetobacteraceae bacterium | reverse complement strand
GTAGGGATGCATGGCGGGCTCGATCCGGGCGGGTGATGTGAGGGCGGGAGACAAGCCTTGCGCGGCGCGGCAAGTCAAGCACGCGACGCCGGTTCCCTGGGTTGGGTGTTCAAATCCCGAAAAACAGCCAATCCAGCGCTCGGCTGATGTCGTCGCGCCAGGCGGCGATGGAGCCGACGGGGCGGCGGAGGGCGCGGGCGGACACGGTGGTCATCAGCGGCATGAAGACGGACTAGTTGGCTTCGTCATGCCGCACGATCGGGACCTGCCGGCTTGGCAACCTGGGCGCGAGGCCGATCGGGGTCATGGGCGCGACGATCCGCTGGTCACCGCCGGCAATGTCCGCCTGCAACAGGACGACGAGGGGGAATGCACGCGTCAGCCGCAAATCGGGATGCACGAACAGGTCATGCTGCATCCGTGTCGCCATCCCACTCGCCGGACCAGACGTTGGTGTCGCGGAAAGGGTGGCCGTATTTGGCGATGAGTTCGTTCATGAGTTCGCTGTCCCGGCGCATTTCTTCCCGGATCGACTCCATTTCCTCGGGCGAGGGCGCCGAACGGGCGGCGCGGCGTTCGGCGGGGGTGAGGGGATGGTCGGTGGGTGATGGCGCGGCGGGCGAGGGAGGCATTAGGACGGTCCTCGGGGGTGCGCTCATATTACCTGAAATTCGAGGCTTCGGGGAGGGAAATCGGGTTGGGCGACACGACGTTGGGCAGTCAAAAAAAACGATTTGGACCCAAGGGGGCTAGCCCCCTTGGGGAACCCTCCAAGAGGTAAAGACGTTAAGATTCAGGAGGAAAAAGGGTTCTGGCAGGACGGAAGCCGACGATGTCGTGCCGGATGTCGACGCCGAAGCTGTGGCGAATGCCGGCGCGGACGAACCAAGGAACGATGTCCCAGGAACCGCCCCGCAGGACCCGACGATCTTTGTCGCCTCCAAAAGTCCGGGCCGAACCATCCGTGGGGCAGCCTTCGTAGCTGTCGTGCCATTGATCCGCGCACCACTCCCAGACATTGCCGAGCATGTCGTGCAGATCGAACGGGTTTGGCTGGAAGGACCGGACGGGGGCGGTGAAGGGAAAGCCGTCGTCGCAGTCGAAGAACTCGGTTGGATCGAAATCCCGGCCCATCCGCCGCATCAGCGCATGGTCGGCGACGTTGGCATATTGGCAGGCGCCAGTCCGGTCATCGCCCCAGAAGCGAGCGGTCGTCGTGCCGGCGCGGGCGGCATATTCCCATTCGCTCTCACTGGGCAGGCGGTAACCGCCCTGGGTCCGCTGATTCAACCATCCGATATAGGCGAGGGCGTCTTCATGGCTGACACAGACCACCGGGTGGCGGTCGGTCTGCTCGAACCCCGGGTTCCGCCAGTCGCGGCCTGGACGCTCCGCGAACGCCCATTCGCCCTTGTCGTTTGGCTCATAGGTCAGGGCCTCGGTGGGCATCCGCCGGTTGGTGGCCTGGACGAAGGCCGCGAACTGTCCGCGGGTCACCGGCGCGCGGGCCAGCCAGAACGGGGCGGGTATGGTCACCGACCGGATTGGGCGGGCGCTTCTGTCCCAGTCCTCGCTGTTCTCGCGCTTGGTTTCCTCGGGCGGGATGCCGCGCAGGTAGGTACCTTTGTCCAGCAGCACCATCTCGGGCAGGTCAGGGGCGTCCTGGCGGATCGTGCCGGGTTTCGGTGGGTCCGGGCGGGTGATGATGGCGGGGCTAGCCGGTGGCGTCGCGGCACCCTGCCGCTCAGGCTCCGCCGCCGGCGTCACGGGAACAACTACCGAGGCCACCGTCCCCCGCCGCCCCACCCGCAGCGCGCCCTTGATCGAATCCGTGAACGCATCCAGCGCCCGAGCGACGTCCTCCCCCTCGTAGTTCGCCACCCGCAGGCGCCGGAAGTCGAACATCTGCCGAGCGCGGAGTAGGGTGAGGACCTGGGGGTCGTGGGCTTCCTCGGGGTGGAAGTCGTCGGTGTCGACATAGTGCAGCGGGAAGATCAGGTCGTTGCGGCCGCGCTGCTGTTCCAGCGCATGGAAGCGCATGACTTCGTAGCAGCACCATTCGCTTTCCAGAAAAGCCGGTGTCACGATCGGGATGAAGAAAGAGGACCCGTCGATGCCCTTGTGGATTTCCTCCCGCCACGTCGCGCCGTGCGGGATCGCCTTCGCATCCTGCCAGATCAGCACCTTGCTCCGGCGGCCGACCTTCTGTTGCAGTTCATCGGCCAGCAGCCGCCGCAATTGGCTCAGCTTTCCGCGCGACGAGGTGTCGTCCGAGGTCGTGTAGCTCCAGAACCCAATCGGCAGCAGATCGTCACTCACCCGTGCTGGCCTGTTTCTCTCGTGCATTGTCCCACCGATGTTAGGGCGGGGCAGGGGGCGGAGGCAATCCAACGCCTCGGGTCCGGTGGGCGGCGTGCGAGACTGTTGCCACCCGGGGCCGCGATCGAGTATTCAGAACGTATGAGGAACGCACCTCGCCTCTCTGACGCCCAAAGCCCGCCCACATTTCAGGCCCCCGGCGGACGCGGGGAAAAAATCCGTACTGTGCTACCCCATGTCCGGTGAGGATCGGGCCCCATGCAGACCGCCCCGGATGAACACCAACGCACGCGGACGCACGCTGGGACACCCCCGCCAGCCGCCCCTGCGGCCAGCGGCTTCCCACGGCTCCCTCCCCAACTCCACCCGAACCAACATTTCCGCACGGTCCAACCCCATGTCCGGTGAGAAACCGTGACCCAGACCGGCCGGCTCCTCCCTTTCGTCGCCCTGCTCCTCCTCCTCGGCGGCGCGGGGGAGAAGCGGTCGAGCTACGACGACGCCAGCCCGCAGACCAGGGCCATGCAGGACGACGACGCGGCCAATCCGGGGTTCCTCTGGGTCCAGCAGGGCCAGGCGCTCTGGTCCCAGCAAGCCGGCCCCGAGAGCCGGTCCTGCGCCACCTGCCATGGGGAGGCCCCCTCCACCATGGCCGGCGTCGCCGCCCGCTACCCCGCGCATGACCCCGCGCTCGGCCGTCCGATCACCCTCGATGGCCGCATCCGCCAGTGCCGGGTCGATCGGCAGGGCGCGCCCGACCTGGCCCCGGACAGCGACGCGCTGCTGGCGCTTTCGGCCGGGGTCGGGCTGCAATCGCGGGGGCGGCCGATCGCGGTCGACGGGGACGGCTCGGCGCGCCCCTTCCTGGACGCCGGGCGGCGCGTGTTCGAGACGCGGATGGGCCAGCTCAACCTCTCCTGCGCGCAGTGCCATGACGGGCTGGCCGGCCAGCGCCTGGCGGGCAGTGTGATCCCCCAGGGCCATCCCACCGGCTATCCGCAGTATCGGCTGGAGTGGCAGGCCATGGGCTCCCTGCATCGGCGCATCCGCAACTGCACGACCGGGGTGCGCGCGGCCCCCTTCGCGCCGGACGATCCCGATCTGGTCAACTTGATGCTGTTCCTGGGCTGGCGCGCCAACGGCCTGAAGCTGGAAGTCCCCGCCGTCCGCCCCTGAGCCTCCGGAAATCAATGGTTGCGGCCCGCCACGAAGGCATTATGTCGTCTCTGTGCAAAGGATCGGCCCTCCGCCATGTCCGGGCCATCCGGCCCGCGGCGGGTCCGACCATCGAACGGGCATGCAGCCCCCAGTCCAGGAGAGACCAGAGTGGATCGTCGCAAACTCATTCGCCACACCGGCATCGGCGTCGCCGCGGCCGCCGTCCTCGCCACGCCGGCGCTGGCCCAGACCGCAACCGCGATGCCCGAGCTGAAATGGCGCCTGACCTCCAGCTTTCCCAAGAGCCTGGACACCATCTATGGCGCGGCTGAATTCTTCGCCAAGCGCGTCGCCGCCCTGACCCAGGACCGGTTCCAGATCCGCGTCTTCGCCGCCGGCGAGATCGTGCCCGGCTTGCAGGCGCTGGACTCGGTGCAGAACGCGACGGTCGAGTGCTGCCACACCGCGGCCTATTACTATGTGGGCAAGGACCCGACCTTCGCCTTCGACACCGCGGTGCCCTTCGGCCTGAACACCCGCCAGCACAATGCCTGGGTCTACCAGGGCGGCGGGCTGGAGCTGATGCGGGAGTTCTACAAGGACTACAGCGTCACCTCGTTCCTGATGTCGCATACCGGCGCGCAGATGGGCGGCTGGTACCGGAAGGAGATCAAGACTCCCGACGACCTCAAGGGCCTGAAGATGCGGATCGGCGGGTTCGCCGGCCAGGTGCTGTCCAAGCTGGGCGTCGTGCCGCAGCAGATCGCCGGCGGCGACATCTATCCGGCGCTGGAAAAGGGCACGATCGACGCGGCCGAATGGGTCGGGCCGTATGACGACCAGAAGCTGGGCTTCAACAAGGTCGCGCCGAACTACTACTACCCGGGCTGGTGGGAAGGCGGGGCGGCCCTGTCGCTCTACATCAACCAGAAGGCCTATGACGCGCTGCCCGAGTTCTACAAGCAGGTGATCCAGTCGGCCACGGCCGAGACCCTGGACTGGTCGGTCGCCAAGTACGACGCGCAGAACCCGAAGGCGTTGCGGGAACTGGTTGCGGGCGGGACCAAGCTGCAGCCCTTCCCGGCGCCGGTGCTGGAGGCGTGCTTCAACGCGGCGGTCCAGCTTTATAACGAGACCTCGGCCACCAATCCCCGCTTCAAGAAGGTCTACGACCAGTGGTCGGCCTTCCGGCGGGAGCAGGTGCTGTGGTTCCGCGTGGCGGAGAACACCTTCGACAGCTTCATGGCGCGCCAGTCGGCGCAGAACAAGCTGTAGGAGCGGGTCGGGGGAGGAAGCGATAGGGCTCCGCCCCATGCCCCGCAAGGGGGCGTTGCCCCCTTGACCCCCACCAAGGGCACAGCCCTTGGAACCGGTCTGTTGGGGGGGCAGGGAGGGGCTGAG